>JBBIMQ010000075.1:0-10114 GCA_037444345.1 Gemmatimonadota bacterium
GCCATGTGCTTCTGGTAAAACAGGGGCTTGTTGTCAGGTGCCCCTTCCACCAGCCAGGTCACCACCATGCGCCAGTCGGTCTCGTGCCGCGCGATCACCTCGTCCACGCCCGGATGGTTCACCTGCACCTGGGTGAGATAGTGCGCGTAGAGGGGCTCGTCCGCCACCGCGCAGTCGCCGCGATTCTCCCAGGCCCGGAGAAGCGCGGTCGAGATGTTCCGCGGGCCCGACCACATGGCGATGCGGATCGGCGCAACTTTATTCATCGCTTGTTGCCCTGCCAGGCTCCCGTTACGTTGGGCCCCAGTTCCACCCTCAGGAGGCGGGTCCCCCATGCTGCGTACCGGCCTGCTCTGGCTCTCCGAGCGGCCCGCGATGTCCCGCCTGCTGCGCCGCAACGGCCTGGCCCGGAGATTCGCCGCCCGCTTCGTGGCCGGCGACACGGTGGAGAGCGCGGTCGAGGCTGCCCGGCAGCTCAACCGGACCGGGATAACGGCCACCCTGGACTTCCTGGGCGAGAGCATCGCCCGCGAGCCGGAAGCGGTCCAGGCCCGCGAGACCTACCTTCAGCTCCTGGATCGGATCGCCCGGGAGGGGGTGCAGGCCAACGTGTCGCTCAAGCTCACCCAGCTCGGATTCGACCTCGCGGCGGACTTCTGCGTGGCCAATATGACCGCCATTCTGGACCGTGCCAAGGCGCTCGAAAACTTTGTCCGCATTGACATGGAGAGTTCCGCCTACACCCAGCGAACCCTCGACCTGTTCTTGAGCCTGTTCGACCGCTACGGCCGGCATTGTGGCGTCGTGATCCAGTCCTGCCTCCGCCGCTCGGAGGCGGACGTGGAGCGGCTCATCGCCCTGGGTGCTCGGGTGCGCCTCTGCAAAGGGGCGTATCTGGAGCCGCCGGAGATCGCGTTCCCGGCCAAGTCGGACGTGGACCGGAACTACGTCCGACTGATGGAGCGGCTCCTCGCGCGGGGGAACTACCCCGCCCTCGCCACCCACGACGTCGCCATCATCGAGCGCGCCAAGCGCTTCGCCGCCGAACAGGGGATCGCCCCCTCGCGGTTCGAGTTCCAGATGCTCTACGGTGTCCGGCGCGACCTCCAGGCCGCTCTCCGGCGCCAGGGTTACAATGTGCGGGTCTATGTCCCCTTCGGCACCCAGTGGTATCCCTACCTGATGCGCCGGCTGGCCGAACGGCCGGCCAACATCGCGTTCATCCTCGGTAACCTCCTGCGAGAGGCGGCGCATCGGTCGTGAACCCGGAGGTCACCCTGGGCGGCTACATGGCCCGGCATGAACGGGCCGCTGCCTTCTCCGGCAGCGACGGCCAGCCCTACTCGGTCGGGATTCTGGTGGACGACGAGCCGGACGAGCGGGGCCGTTACGGCGCCTCGCTCCTCTTCGTCCGCTGGTCGCCCGCCGGCGACCGGCCGGTGGGACACCTCGAGACCGGCGTGCTTGCCTGGGGTGCGACACCGGCGGAAGCCGAGGACCGGATCAAGGCGCTCTCCCTGTACGACGTGAAGGCCGCCCTCGACGAGGCGATCGCGCAGAGCCCCGGCGAATGGTAGCAGGGCTCACCGGCACGGTGCTCGCCCGGGAGGGCTCGCGGTACCGGGTCGCAACGCCCACGGGAGAAGTGCCGGCCGTGCTTCGGGGCCGGATGAAGCAGGGGCTCCCCAAGGTGGTGACCGGCGACCGGGTCCGGCTCGAGGACCCGCACGGCACCGGTCTCTACGCCATCACGGGGGTGGAGGAGCGGCGGAGCCTGCTCGCGCGCCGGATCCCCGGCGGCCGCGGCCTCCGGCCGGTGGCCGCCAACGTGGACGAGGTCCTCGTGGTCTCCGCCACCGCGCGGCCCGATCCGGTGCCCCAGCTCCTCGACCGGCTGCTCGCGGTCGCCGCGGCCAGCGATCTGCCCGCCGCGGTGGTGCTCACCAAGGTGGACCTGCATCGGGGCGAGGCGCTGGAACAGCGGTTCCGCCGGGCCGGGTATCCGGTGTACCGGACCAGCGCGCGGACCGGCGAGGGACTCGATGAGCTGCGGGCCCACCTGTCAGGCAGGGAAACGGTGGTGGCCGGGCCGAGCGGGGCGGGGAAGTCCACCCTGCTCAACGCCCTCCAGCCCGGCCTTGCCCTCCGCACCGCGGAGGTCAGCCGCCGGATCGGCCGGGGGAAGCAGACCACCGTGGCGGCGGTCATGGTGCCCCTCGAACAGGGCGGCTTCATCGTGGACACTCCAGGGATGAGCGAGGTGGGCCTCTGGGGGATCGAGCCGCGCGACCTGGCCCGCTGTTTCCCCGAGATGCGCCCCTTCCTGGGCGCGTGCCGCTTCGCCGACTGCCTTCACGCCCGCGAGCCCGGGTGCGCCATCGCCCAGGCGGCGGAGCAGGGAGAGATCCAACCCGACCGGCTGGAGAGCTACCGCGCGCTGCTCCGGGAGCTGGAGGAGTTGCCGAGGGAGTGGGAGTAGACGGATCGCCGGAGTGGCGGCCTTCCCGCCTGCAGCCGCCGCTCGCCTCGAGCCTTCAGACCACCATCTCCCCCGGCGATCTTCCGTTCCGAACCAGCTGGCGGATCGCCACGATCCCCGACGCCGGGCCCAGCGCGAGCGCAGGAAACGCCCAGCGCCAGCCCAGCACCTCGACCAGCGGTGGCACCAGCTGGATCGTCGCGGTGGTGAGCAGAAACCCGAGGGAAACCTGCAGGGTGAGCGCCGTCCCCGCAGCGTGCGGGGGAACGCTCTCGGCCACCAGCACCGAGAACTGGGCCGAGTCGGCGATGACGAAGAACCCCCAGGCGAGCGCCACCGGGGCCAGGAGCCAGAGGCTCCTGCCGAAGGTGAACCCGACGAGGAGGGAGCAGGTCCCGCTGGCGGCGAGAGCGCGGACCACCAGGCGCTCCCGCCCCAGCCGATCGGCCACGAGTCCGCCCCAGAGACAGCCCAGCCCGCCCACCGCGATGATGGCAAACGCGAGCAGGGACGCCCCGGCTCCGCCATCCGGCCGGCCTCCCGCGTGCTGGGCCAGGCTTGCCGCCACGAACGCCGGAATCCAGGTCCAGTAGGAATAGAGTTCGGCCATGTGCCCGAGATAGCCCCCGGTGGCGAGCCGCCAGCGCCGCTGCCGGACCACCTCGCCCACCAGCGACCAGGAAAAGCGCCGCGGCGGGAACGGATACGGGCCGTCCCGGTAGCCCAGGAAAACCAGCAGCGCTGCGGCCAGGGCCGAGGCGGACGCGATGAGCGCAATACCGGTCACGTCCATGTCCGGGAGCGCCCTGACCAGATAGGGCCCCGCCTTGCCGACCGTGAGCGCCCCCACCACGGCGCCCACCGCGAGCCCGCGCCGCGCCCGGAACCAGGTCGCCGCCATCTTCATGGCGGGCGGATAGACCCCGGCGAGAAAGAAGCCGGAAAGAAAACGCGTGGCGAGCGCGGCGCCGAAGCTGCCCGCCACGGCGAGACCGGCATTGGCGAGGGCGCCGGCCGTGGCGGAGACCGCGAAGAAGGTTCGCGACGGAACGATGTCGGCCAGGTTGAGCACCGCGGCGAGGGCGGTGCCCGCGACGAAACCGAGCTGAACCGCAGTGGCGAGCCAGCCCACCTGGCTCCCGCTCAGGCTCCACCGGGCGGCCAGCTCGGGAGCGGCGGCGGTCCCCGAAAACCAGAGCGCCATCCCCAAGAGCTCGGCCGCGGAAAGCAGCGCCAGCATCCGCCACCGGGCGGGATGTACGTCAGGTGCTGGCGGCGGCTCGTTCATTCCTCGCGCGGCGGTGTCGCCTGCGGGCCGCCCGCCCTCGACAGCTCAGCAAGGACCGCTCACGGCTTCCTGGTCCACCGGGCGGTGTCCCGCCGCTCCACCTTGTCCATCATCCGGTCGAACGCGTCGTCGAGGTCAATGCCCTCGCGATTGGCCATGCAGATGAGCACGAACAGGATGTCGGCCATCTCCATGCCGAGATCCCCCTCCCGCTCGTCGCTCTTCTTGCGCTTCTCGCCATACCGGTGGTTCACCTCGCGCGCGAGCTCGCCCACTTCCTCCGCCAGGCGGCAGAGATTGGTGAGGGGGTGGAAGTACCCTTCCTCGAACTGGCTGATCCAGGCGTCCACGCGGGACTGGCAGTCGCGGAGAGACATGGGGCTCGCAAGGTTGGTTCGGGCCGGTAGGACGGGCGGGCGCCCGGCGATGCTTCAGTCGCCGGAAAGTGCCGCGATCAGCGCCCGGCAAAACGCGCCCAGGTCGGCCGGGGTGCGCGAGGAGATCAGGTTCCCGTCCACCACCACCGGGCTGTCCTCCCACTGCATGCCCGCGTTGACCAGGTCGTCCCTGATCGCGGCGACGCTGGTGCCGCGGCGGCCTCGCACGATCCCGGCGGAGATCGGCACCCAGCCGGCGTGGCAGATGAAGGCGACCGGCTTGCCGGCCTCGAAGATCTCGCGGGTGAGCCCGAGCACTCGGGCGTTCCGGCGCAGGATGTCAGGCGCGTAACCTCCCGGGATCACCAGCGCGTCGAAGTCGGCCGCCCGCACCCGGTCCACGCTGGTGTCCACCGTGACCGGATAGCTGCCCCGCTTGCCGTGATACACCTTCTCGCCCAGGCCGGCCACCACGACCTCCGCCCCCTCCTCCTCCAGCCGGAGCTTGGGATACCAGAGTTCCAGCTCCTCGTACAGCGGGGCGGCGAAGATGAGGACGCGCTTGCCGGAGAGAACCATCGGGCGACCCCCTGGGGCGGAATGCGGAACTTGCGAGCTGGCCGGGAACTGCGGTCAGGCGCGAACCTGCTCCAGCGTCTCGCCGCCGCGGCGGGCCAAGGCCCACCCAATGTGCCCTGGCACCGGGGGCCCCGCAACCGGCGGCCCTACCGCCGCTCCTGCAGCCACCGCGCCACCTGTCGCACCGCCCAGCGGGGCGAGAGCCGGATCGCGAGCACCAGCAACCGGTTGAGGACCCCCGGAATGACCACCGCTTTCCCCCGCATCATGCCGCGATAGCCAGCCAGCGCCACCCGCTCCACCCCCATCACGGCCGGCCCCCGGAACAGGTTCGTCTCGCCCATCCCAGCCGCTTCCGCGAATCCGGTGCGAGTGGGGCCCGGGCAGAGCGCCGTGACCGTGACACCGGTGCCGCGGAGCTCGTTGCCGATCGCCTCGGAGAAATGGAGGACGTACGCCTTGGTTGCGTAGTACACCGCCATGAGCGGGCCCGGCGCGAACGCCGCCGTCGAGGCCACGTTCAGAATCCGGCCCTTGCGCCGGCTCACGAGCTGCGGGAGCACGAGGCGGGTGAGCGCGGTCAGCGCCGTCACGTTCACCTGGATCATGGCGAGCACCCGCGCCAGGTCCTGCCGCCCGAAGAGGCCCCACTCGCCGAACCCTGCGTTGTTGATCAGCACCTCCAGCGCAAGCCCCCGCCGGCTCACCTCGTGCAGGATCTCCTCCGGCGCCTCGGGGCGGGCGAGGTCCGCCGGGACCACCTCCACCCGGACGTGGTACATGCCGCCCAGATACCTGGCCAGCTCCTCCAGCTTGGCCTGATTGCGCGCCACGAGCACCAAGTCGTGCCCGCCTCTGGCGCAGAGCCGGGCCAGCTCGAGCCCGATGCCGCTGGAGGCACCGGTGACCAGGGCCACGGCGCGGCCGGATGCGCTCACGGTTTCCTCCCCGCGCGCCGGAGCTGCGCCATGAACCGGCCGCCAGCCCCTGCAGGCAGGTGGAGGTCGGCGCCGCCCCTCCCCCGTCTTTCTCCGCCAGCTGCGGCCCGCGTCTCCACGATCGGGCGCGAGCGGATCCGGGCGCTCTCCAGGGTTGCGGCGCGCGCCCCCGGGAGAACCGGAGGGGCGAGACCCGGCGCCGCGGCCCGGGCCGGAGCCGAAACCCGGCGTACAATGACTCCCACGCTCGGGCGAGAAGCGGGCACGATCCCTCCTTGGGCTGAGACTCGATCTGCGGCGGATCCTTGCCGGCGCGAGGGGCCGATCCGCCGTGGAGCGGGCCCGCTGGGCAAACGGCCCCCGGCGCACTGGCCGCCAGTGACGGCCGATTGTAAGCTATACCCCGGTCACGCCCCGCACCTGCGGTGGCCCCCACTCCCCTTCACCAGCGACCACACTCCATGGGCAAAGGCGATCGCAAGACCCGTCGAGGAAAACTCTTCCGCGGCACCTTCGGCAAGCGGCGTCCCCGGAAGAAGAAATCGAAGAAGGCCGCCCATGCGACCGCGTGAGCGGATCCTCCAGAATCTCGAATCCACCTACCGCGAGCAGTACCAGCGAGCCCGGGCCGCTGGTCTCGCCACCCGCATGGAGGAGCTCGATGCGGGGTATCAGCGCGACCAGTTGGTGCTCGAGGTGCTGCTCGACATTCGCGACCTGCTGGAGACGCACGGCGCGCTCCCGCGGAAGTCTGGGTCATGACCAGGCGCCTGTCCATCCTGGCTCTCCCATTCGCTCTGCCCGCCCTGGCCCTCGCCTGCTCGGCCCCTCCCGCCGACCTCGTCGTCTTCGGCAGGACCTGGACGGGCGACTCCACCCGGCCCTGGGCCCAGGCGGTTGCCGTCCAGGGGGACAGCGTGGTCGCCGTGGGCGACAGCGCGGCGGTCGCGCGGCGGGTGGGGAACGGCACCCGGGTCCTCGCCGCCGGAACCGGGCTCGTGATACCCGGGCTCATGGACGGGCACGTTCACTTCCTGAGCGGCGGCTACCAGCTCTCGAGCGTGGACCTCCGCACCGCCGACTCGCCCCGGGAGTTCGTCGCCCGGATCAAGGCGTTCGCGGAGGAGCGGAAACCCGGGGAATGGATTCTGGGAGGCGACTGGGACCACGAGCGCTGGCCCGGCGCCCCGCTCCCGCGTAAGGAATGGATTGATTCCGTGACTCCGCGCAACCCGGTCTTCGTGAGCCGGCTGGACGGCCACATGGCGCTCGCCAACAGTCTGGCGCTCCGCGCCGCCGGCATCAGCCGCTCGACGCCCGACATCCCCGGCGGCACGATCGTCCGGGACCCGCGCACCGGGGAGCCCACCGGCATCCTCAAGGACGAGGCGCAGACCCCGGTCTATGCCGCAGTACCGCCCACCACCCCGGAGCAGGACGATGCGGCACTGGAGCGCGCCATGCGGTTCGCCGTCTCGCGCGGCGTGACCGGCGTCTCCGCCGTGAGCGCTCCCTGGAACGAGGTGGCGGCGGTTCTCCGCGCCCGGGAGCGGGGGACTCTCCTCCTCCGCATTTCGCTCTACCCGCCCCTGGCGGACTGGCGGCGCGTCGCCGACTCGCTGCGGGCGAGAGGCCCGGGCGACCTCTGGGTGCGCCTGGCCGGCGTGAAGGGCTACGTGGACGGCTCGCTCGGCTCCACTACCGCGCTCTTCTACGAGCCCTACGAGGACGACCCTTCGACCACCGGCCTCGAGACCACGGACCTCGACTCCCTCCGGCGCTGGGTGGGACGGGCCGACTCGGCCGACCTCCAGGTCGCCGTGCACGCCATCGGGGAGCGGGCCAACGACATCCTGCTCGGCATCTACGACAGCGTGGCCCGGGCCCACGGCCCGCGCGACCGCCGGTTCCGTGTCGAGCATGCCCAGCACCTCCGACCCGAAACCGTCGAGCACCTCGCCCGGAGCCGGGTCATCGCCTCGATGCAGCCCTATCACGCCATTGACGACGGCCGTTGGGCCGTCAAACGGATCGGCAAGCGGATCCGCAACGCGTATGTCTTTCGCTCCCTGCTCGACCACGGCGCCGTCCTCATGTTCGGCTCCGACTGGACGGTGGCGCCGCTCGACCCCCTGCTCGGCATCTACGCCGCCGTCACCCGCCGCACCCTGGACGGGAAGAACCCCGGCGGCTGGGTCCCGGAGCAGAAGATCGGCGTCGAGGAGGCGCTCCGCGCCTACACCGCGGGCAACGCCTACGGGACCTTCGCGGAGCGGCGCCTGGGCCGACTCGCGCCGGGTTTCCTCGCCGATCTCGTGGTGCTGGACCAGGACCTCTTCACGATTCCGCCCGAGACCATTGACCAGGTGTCCGTCCGGTACACCGTGATAGGCGGCAAGGTGGTGTACCAGGCGCCCTGAGCCACTCTGGCGGGCCCCCACCCCGAGGCTCCGTCCGGGGGCTACCCGATTCACTAGCCGATCTGCCCGCGGGACGTGAGGGTGCCGCTCCGTGAATGAGGCATGAGGTGGATCGCAAGATGCGAACGGTCGAGCAGATACTGCTTGCTGGGGGGGGCAGCGATAGCCCTCGGGTGTTCCGGTGACCTTCCCACCTTCCGAAGGATCGAGACTGTTGCCCGTGCGGTGAGCCCCTGCGACGCAGCCGGAATCGTGCCAAACGCAATCACGAGTCGAATAGCGCCCGCCTCCCTATTCCCCTTGGCGGGTCCCCGCGCGATTTTTGAAGCATGGCGACCCGTGCCCGCCCATCCCCGAAGACGCCCCGAACACTGGCCAAGGCTGACCTCCTCGACATCTACCGCCTGATGTACCTCTCGCGGCGGATTGACGACAAGGAGATCCAGCTCAAGCGGCAGAACAAGATCTTCTTCCAGATCTCCGGCGCCGGACACGAGGCGGTGCTGGCGGCGGCGTCGAAGGTCTTCCGCCCCGCCTACGACTGGTTCTACACCTACTATCGCGACCGGGCGCTCTGCCTCGGCCTGGGGATGACGCCCACCGAGATGCTGCTGTCCGCGGTGGCCGCCGCCGACGACCCCAACTCCGGCGGCCGCCAGATGCCGTCGCACTTCGGGCACAAGGAGCTCAACATCGTGAGCGCCTCGAGCCCGACCGGGACCCAGTTTCTCCAGGCCGTGGGCGCCGCGGAAGCCTGGCTGCGCTACTCCCGGGTGCAGGGCATGGCGGACAGCGTGAGCGGCCCCTACGGCGACGAGGTGGTGTTCTGCTCCTCGGGCGAAGGGACCACCAGCGAGGGCGAGTTCTGGGAGGCCCTCAGCAGCGCCTGCAACCTCCGCCTGCCGGTCGTCTTTCTGATCGAGGATAACGGCTACGCCATTTCGGTGCCGGTCGAGGTGAACACGCCCGGCGGCTCGATCTCCAGGCTGGTGGCCTCTTTCCCGGGCCTCCACCTCGAAGAGGTGGACGGCTGCGACCCGGTGGCGTCCTTTGCCGCGGTCCAGCGAGCGGTGGATTACTGTCGCGAGCGCAAGGGGCCCGCCCTGGTGCACGCTCACGTGATCCGGCCCTATAGCCATTCGCTCTCGGATGACGAGGTGCTCTATCGCCCGCCCGCCGAGCGCGAGGCGGAGGCCAGGCGTGACCCGCTGGTCACGTTCCCGCGGTACCTCCTCGAGCAGGGGATCGCCACCGAGGCCGAGCTGGCCGCCATCCGGGCCCGGGCGGACGAGGAGGTCCAGATCGCCGCCGACATCGCTCTCGCCTCCCCCCAGCCTGCGCCCGACACCGTTTATCGCTACGTGTACTCCCCCGACGTGGATCCCACCTCGGAACAGTTCGACACCGAGGACGATCCGCGGTTCTCCGGCGACCCGACCACCATGGTGGATCTGCTCAACGCCTGCCTCAAGGACGAGATGGCCCGCGATCCGCGGATCGTGGTGTTCGGCGAGGACGTCGCCGACGCGAGCCGGGAAGAGGCGCTGGCCCAGGTCAAGGGGAAGGGGGGGGTGTTCAAGGTCACCTGGGGCCTCCAGCGGGCCTTCGGCAGCGACCGGGTGTACAACTCGCCGCTGGCGGAAGCCAACATCGTGGGCCGGGCCATCGGACTGGCCACCCGGGGCCTGAAGCCGGTGGTCGAGATCCAGTTCTTCGACTACATCTGGCCCGCCTACATGCAGCTCCGCAACGAGCTTGCGCTCCTGCGCTGGCGGTCGAACAACGCCTTCGCGGCCCCGGTCGTGGTCCGGGTGACGTACGGCGGCTACCTGCGAGGGGGCGCCATCTACCACTCCCAGACCGGCGCCTCCCTGTTCACCGCGATTCCCGGGCTCCGCGTCGTCTGCCCCGCCACAGCGCTCGACGCCAACGGTCTCCTCCGCACCGCCATCCGCTGCGACGACCCGGTCCTCTTTCTCGAACACAAGCATCTCTACCGCCAGACCTACAACAAGGCGCCGAACCCCGGGCCC
>JBBIMQ010000076.1:0-10076 GCA_037444345.1 Gemmatimonadota bacterium
GCCCTCGATCAGGCCCTCGTGCCGGCCGGCGTTCAGGTAGACCGAGCTGCCCACCACGTAGGTCACCTGGGCGGTCCCGGGGATCGTCTCCTGGGCGCGCGCCGGGGCCGCGCTCGCGACAGCCGCGAGGCCGCCGAGCCAGGCGACGCGGTTGACCGTCCGCCATCGCATCAGCCGCCCCTCCCGTCCGGATGGCACCGCAAGCATTCGCGGCTGTCGTAGCGATAGCCCGCCTTGCCGCGGTGTTTGTCGTCCATCTTGATCTGGCTGTGCTCGTGGCACTGGAAACAGGTGAACTGGCTGTAGTCGCTCGGAACCGTATGGCAGGTGGCGCAGGAGGCCCACTTGCCCCGGTGTTTCCCCGAATAGATGGGGAAGTAGGGAGTGTCGTGATCGAACCTGGCACCGTCCCACGCCGCCGTGGTATGGCAGGCCGCGCAATCGGTGGGGAACTGGCTGGCCTGGTGGGGCGGATTGGCGGCCCGGGTGTAGTCCGCCTGGTGGCAACTGTAGCAGGCCGTCGCCTTGCCCCGGTAGACGCCGTCGCCGTGGCAGGCGCTGCAGGCGGCGGTCCGGTGCGCTCCGGTGAGCGGGAAGCCGGCCCGCGCGTGGTCGAATGCCGCCGGGCTCCAGGCCACCGTGGTGTGGCAGGCGGAGCAGTCGGTGGAGAACTGGGAGGCCGCGTGCGCCGGACTCGTGGTGCCGTCGTAGTCCGCCTGGTGGCACCCGACGCAGGTCGCGGCCGTCCCGGTGAAGCGCTGGTTCTGGTGACATTGATCGCAGGCCAGAGCCCGGTGCGCGCCGGTGAGGGGGAAGCCTGCGGTCTGGTGATTGAAGCGGGCGCGATCCCAGAGCGTAGCCGCGTGACACTGGGCGCAGTCCAGCGGGAAGTCGCTGGCCGCGTGGTCCGGGTTACGGGCTCTCTGATAGGCATCGAAATGGCAGGCGGCGCACGCCGTGGGGCGATTGACGAACTGGAGCTGCCCCTGGGCAGTCCGGGCGTGGCAGGCCTGGCAGTCGGCGGCCAGGTGACTTCCCTCGAGCGGAAAGCGGGTGGTCTGGTGGGCCCGCAGCATGGCGGCCCGGTCGAGGAAGCTCCGGGTGCCGTGGCAGCGGGCGCAGTCCGCGCCCAACTCGCCCAGGTGCACGTCGTCGTGGCACCCAACACACGCCGCTGCCGCACCCTTGAACTCGAGCGACTGGTGGCAGGAGCGGCAGCTCGCCGCGGCGTGCGCGCCAGCCAGGGGGAATCCGAAGCTGGCATGATCGAACGCCCGGGAGATACGTACCGGGGCCCAGGCCTGGGGCTGATGGCAGGCGGCTCATTCCAGCTCGAGGGCGCCGTGCGGCGAGCGGGTGCGCTCCTGCGCCGCGCCGGGTGCCGCGGCACCGGCGAGAAGGGCGAGGGCGATCCCGATCCACGACGGTCTCATGTGCCCCTCCGATTTCCGTGGCAGTTCTCGCACTTGCCTGACACCGGCCGATAAACCAGGCGCGGGGTGGGCCCCGGCGCGGTCAGGTCGGTCGGATGGCAGCGTCGGCACGGCACCTTCTCGTGCGCCCCGCGGAGCGGAAATGCGGCGTCGCGGTCGTGGTCGAAGCGGCTCGCCGGCGCGAAGGCGTCCACCCCGTGGCAGCCGTCGCACTGTCCTCCGTCGCGCCGGGCCGCGAACTGGCCGCCGTGCGGATCGGCGTGGCAGTCGGCACAACCGCTCGGCCGGGCGAAGGTGAGGAGCGGAAACGGTGCCGCGGCCGCCACCAGGGTGGGCCGGGGGGCTGCCGCACCGGGGGTGATTTCGCGGTGGCACCCGAAGCACGGCACCGCCCGGTGGGCCCCCTCCAGCGGCAGGGCGTAACGCTGGTGTGCCGCCTGGTCCACCGTGGAGGGCCGGAACCGTTCGGCGGTGTGGCAGGCCAGGCAACCCTGGGCCTGGGCCCGGGGGCCGCCAGGGGCGAACCGCCCGCGATGCGGGTCGGCATGGCAGTCGGCGCAGTCGGTTTGCGCGAGCCGGAGCGCGACTCCGGCCCGTCCCAGTGCGGCGGCCGCCAGGGTGATGGGCGGCAGGCCGGGGCGCCGCGCGCCGTGGCAGGCCGAGCACGGGATCGCAGCGTGCCGCCCCTCCAGTGGCAACTTGAGCCTGGCGTGGGCCGACCGGTCGAACCGGCTCGGCACGCAGCCCTGAACGCTGTGGCACACGGCGCACTCGCCCCGGTCGGGGCGGGCAGCGAGCTGGGTGCCGTGGTCATCCGCATGACAATCCCGGCAGGCGGCGAACGCGGGGCGGAGCACCACCCGGGCGGAGCCCCAGCGCGAGGGCGCCGAGCCGGGCTCCCTGGCGTGGCAGGCCGCGCAGCGGACCCGCCGGTGCTTTCCCTCCAGGGGGTAGCGTGTGGCCTGGTGACGGCTCAACGAGAAGCTCGAGGGAAGGAAGCCGGCCACGGTGTGGCACGCCTCGCAATCCACCTCCTGTCCCGCCAGGGTCGCGGTTCCGCCGTGCGGATCGCTGTGGCAGGAACGACAGGTCGCGAAGGGCGGACGCTTCCCATCCGGCTTGCGGAAGTCGTGACACCCGGCGCAGGCCACCGCGGCGTGCCGGCCGCGCAGCGGGTACCGGGTGCGATCGTGGTCGAACCGGTTCCGGTCGATGGTTCTGAAGCCGCGGGTGGTGTGGCAACGGTCGCAGGCAGGCCCCAGCCGGCCGGCGTGGGGATCCTCGTGACAGGAGGAGCACTGAGCGTGAGGCACTGGGGTGTAGATCGGGATCAGGTGTCCGGCCGGGTCGCGCCTGGGCGCCAGGCGGGGCGCCAGGTGGCACTTGTCGCACCCCACCGTCGAGTGCTCGCCGGTCAGGGGGTAGTGGGTCCGATCATGGTCGAATCCGGGCGTCACGGTCCATTTCCCCGCGTCGTGACAGGTGGCGCAGTCGCGGTCCAGCGCGCCCCGGTGCACGTCCTCGTGACAGCTCGAGCACTCCGGATCCAGGCCGACCCAGCCCCCGGGGGATTTCCGGGCGGACAGCCGGGCGGCGGGACCCGTGCGAAGCCGCGCCGTGTGGCACTGGTCGCAGGCGAGATCGCGGTGGCTTCCCGCCAGTTCCCAGCCGGCGCGAGCGTGCGCGAATCGCTCCGGCGTCTGATCCGGCCACTGGACGAGGGCGAAATCCGGGCCCGCGTGGTCGGGATGGCAGGAGGCACACTCGCCGCGGCCGTCTCGCGCGTGATAACCCCGCTTCCGCTCCCGGAGCCAGGCGATGTCCTGGTGGCAGCTCGTGCACTGCGAGGAGAGCGATTCCCTTCCCCCCCCGTGACACCGGGTGCATTGGCGGGGGCCCTCGAGCTCGTGGTGGGGCCGCGCCAGCGGGCCGGGGGAGATCTGGGCGGCGAGCGGCGCCGCGCCCACCCCGAGCGCGAGCGTGGCGAGCCACGCGGCCAGGCGGGCACGCCTCACCAGAACCAGGTGGCGCCCATGGCCACCACCACCGCCACGTGAACCAGGACGGCGACCAGCGCGGTCACGGCGAACGGCCGGTGAGCCACATGCCAGTACCGGAACAGGCGGTGGGTGGCCTCGAGCATCCGGGCCTGTTGCGCCAGCGCCATTTCCCGGCTGGCGAGGCGGATGACCGCCTGGAGTGCCCGCTTGTTGGGGCGGCGTTCGGCGGGCAGTCCCGCGCACTTGCGCCGGAGCGAGCGAGCCGCCCGCCACCGCGCCAGGTCGTCCCGCAGCATGCGGTGCAGCGTGGCCGCGATCCCGAGACCGTCGCACGGGGTCGGGTCGGACCGGAGCAGGGCCTCCACCTGAGCCTGCGGCAGGCCGGTGCGCGCGGCGATCTTCGCCAGGAGCGACCGCCGTTCCGCAGCCAGCTCCTCGGCGCTGAGCTCGAGGCCGCTCTGGCTTCTCGGGATGTGTACATAGAGGTAGCGACCGGCGATCCCGCTCAGGCAGACCACGATCATCGCCCAGAAGCCGAGGCCGATCACCCCGTCGAATTTCCAGGCCGCGTGCACCGCGGCCAGAAAGGGGAGCACCAGGGCCAGGGCGACGTGGGCATCGAGCCAGCGAGCCATGGCTCCGGTAAAGGCGAGCCAGCGGTAGCGCTTGCGGAGCGGATAGAGCCAGAGAAAGAGGAAGAGCAGCAGCGCGAGAATTCCAGCCGCCTGCCCGACGTACCCCGACGGCCGGAGCCAGGGATGCCAGGGGGAGCGAACCCGCTCGGCCGGCTCGAGCTGGTAGTACGGCAGCCCCGCCACGGAGCAGGCCAGCAGCACCGCGATCGCGATCCAGACCGGCCGCGGCAATCGGCGGGCCCGTGGCGACGGCTCCAGCGAGCCGCTGGCCCGGGCGAGCGGCGTGGTCCCGGATCCGAGGTTGCGCGGGCTCGCGGCGCTCTGCGAGGTGCTCCCGCTCACGGCGGCGCGTCGGGGGCTAGTGACAAGGTTCGAACGAGTCATCGGCGTGAAGGCGATCCGATCCGGGGAGACCGCCGATCGGCGGCATATCCCCTGCGCGTTGCAAGAGTCGAAGCGTTGTCGCAGGTCGGCGGAAAGAACCAGCTAACCCATTGTACGAACTGGCCGGCCCGCCCGGCGTGAGCACGCTCACCCGATTCATGAATGCAACGAATCGTTCGGGCCTGACACAAAACGTTCCACTCGAGGCGGAATTCCGGTGGAAGGACTCCTGATTTACCTGGCGTTCGGGTTGATCATGGCCGGCGCGCTGGTGTCCCATGTGAGGCGGTTCCGGGCTCGCGAATCGGCGGCCCGCCGAGCGTCCCTGGCAGCCGGTCCGGGCGGGGAGGGGGGGGAAGGCCCCCGCGGGCAGCACCCCCACATTGACGCGACCTGGTGCATCGGCTGCGGGGGGTGCATCGAGGTCTGCCCGGAAGGAGAGGTGCTGGCGCTGGTGGGGGGCAAGGCGGCCGTTGTCAACGGCCCCAGGTGCATTGGCCACGGCCTCTGCGCCGAGGCTTGCCCGGTGGGCGCGATCGAAATGGTGATGGCCCCGCCCAGCGTCAGCGCCGACCTGCCCGCCCTGTCGCCCGAATTCGAGACCAGCGTTCCCAACCTCTTCGTGGTGGGCGAGCTGGGCGGGCTTGCCCTCATCCAGAACGCGGTCAACCAGGGGCGCGATTGCGTGGAGGTGATCGCCCGGCGGCTACCCGCGCTCCGCGGGCGCCCGCGGGCGGACGCGGTGGCCGACGTGTGTATCGTCGGAGCCGGCCCGGGCGGATTGAGCGCCTCGCTCCGGGCGATCGAGCTGAAGCTCCGGTATGTCACGCTCGAGCAGGACGAGTTCGGCGGTACCGTCGCCAAGTACCCTCGCCAGAAGCTGGTCCTGACGAGCCCGGTCGAATTCCCCTTCCACGGCAAGTTCCGCAAGCTGGAGATTTCCAAGGAGGATCTGCTCGAGTTCTGGCACCGGATCGCGCGCCGGGCCGGCCTCGAGGTGCGGACCGGAGAGCGGGTGGAGGAGGTGCGACGCGATCCCGACGGGGCCTTCACCGTGATCACCGGCAAGGGGAGTTACCGGGCGCTCACCGTCATTCTCGCCATCGGGCGCCGGGGCAGTCCTCGAAAACTGGGCGTTCCCGGGGAGGAATTGCCCAAGGTCATGTACAGCCTGCTGGACGCGGAGGCCTACAGCGGCTGCCGCATCGTGGTCGTGGGGGGAGGCGACAGCGCGGTGGAGGCGGCGATGGGCCTGGCCCGCCAACCGGGCAATCTGGTCACGCTGTCCTACCGGCGGGAAGCCTTCAGCCGGCTCAAGGAGCGCAACGCCCGGAAGATCGAGGAGCATCTCCGGCACCGGAAGCTGGAAGTGGTGTTCGAGTCCCAGCTCGTGGAGATCCGGGACCGCGAAGTGGTCCTGGAGGTGCGGGGCGAACGCCGGACCATCCCCAACGATTACGTCTGGGTATTCGCCGGCGGGACGCCGCCCAACGCCTTTCTGGAACGGATCGGCGTCGCGCTGGGCCCGAGGGACCTGACCGCCGAGGCGGGCCAGGAGGCGCTCCGGGTGGTGTGAGGGGGATGGGCTGCCCTGCTCGCCCGTCCGGTGCTCGCCGTTCGAGCCTGTCCTGTCCCGCGGGTGCCGTCATCGATTATTCTTTCGGGGTCATGTGCTCGGGGGCCGGACATGAAGGCGGGACACAAGTTCCTCGTCGGCGGCGGGATCATCGTCGCGAGCGTGGTGGTACTATTCGTTCAGGGCGTGAAGCAATTCGGCCAGTACTCGCTCACGCCCTCGGAACTGGCGGCCAAGGTGGAGCGGGATCCCAGCTTGCACGATGTGGGGCTCAAGATGACCGCCAAGGTGGTGCCGGGATCGGTGCGGCGCGATGTGGCGAGCCGGACGATCGACTTCCAGGTGACCGACGGGGCGCGGACCTTTCCGGTGACTTACCGCGGCCTCGCCCCCGACACCTTCACCGATCAACAGGACATCGAGGTGGTGGTCGAGGGGCGCCTGGGGCGCGACGGGGTGTTCCGGGCCACCACCCTGCTTGCCAAGTGCGGCTCGCGGTACGAGGCGAAATACGAGGGGGAGAAGCGGGCCTGACCTGGCCCCGTCGCTAGGAGCAGGTCCGAGGTGGCGCGGTTCCGCGCGCCGCCGACTGCCGTCCCCACCCCTCCGCGGGTTGCCGCGGCTGTCGCGGTAGCCTGCCCTTGCCGAGGCGAGCCGGCGCGTACCTCCTCGCGCGCCGGCTCCTCTCACCGAGTAAGCAAACTTTCACTTCTCCTTCCGGGTCGCTTCACCCCCTTCGGTCCTGCATTGCAGGGGGTAGCGGGAGCGCTCCAGAGGTCGTGTTGCCTACCGTCCTGGCCAGGGGGGTGGCCCGGTGAATCCGCTCGACCGAAGGTCATTTCTCAGGAAGCTCGGACTCCTGTCGGCCACGACAGCGGTCTGCGGTGTGACCTTGCCGCTGGAGGCGGAACGGGCTGTCAGGGGGGGGCAGCGGCTGGTGTGGAAGCGGGTTCCGTGCCGGCTCTGCGGGGTCGGTTGCGGGCTTTTGGTCGGCCTCGAGAGCGGCCGTCCCGTGGCGGTCAAGGGTGACCCGGACGCCCCGGTCAACCGCGGGCTCGCCTGCGCGAAAGGGTATCACGCGGTCCAGATCCTGGCCGGGCCGGATCGGATCACCCGGGCGCTGGTGCGGCGCGCTGGGAGGCTGACCGAAGCGCCGCTGGGCGAGGCCCTCGATCTGGTATCGCTCCGGCTCCGCGAGACTGTCCGGCAGCACGGCAAGGATAGCGTGGCGATCTACGGGTCGGCCCAGTGGTCGGTCACCGACGCTTACCTCGCCGCCAAGCTCTTCAAGGGGGCCCTCGGTACCAACAACGTGGAGACGAGTGCCCGACTGGCCGCGGCGAGCGCGGCTGCCGGGTTGCGCAGCACTTTCGGTCTCGACGGGACCATCGGGTGCTCCGAGGACATTGATCACGCCGATGTGTTCATCCTGTGGGACGTCAATCTGGCCGAGACCGATCCAGTTCTGTTCTCCCGTCTGCTGGACCGGAAGCGAGCCAACCCCGCGGTGCGGATCATCGAGCTCGCCACCCGAACGAGCCGCACCAGTTATGCCGTGGATCACTCGTTGCTACATGCCCCCCACACGGGTCTGGCGATCGCCAACGCCGTCTGCCACGAGGTGGTCGCCCGGAAATGGGTCCACCGTGAGTTCGTCCGGCAGCACGTGGCGTTCAAGCGAGGCGCCACGGGCCTCGGAAACGGGCTGGAGGTCGAGGCGCTGGTCGAGGAGGTCGCGGCGGACGTCGGCTGGAGCGACTACGTCGCGTTCCTCGAGGAGTACGCGCCGGCTCGGGTCCAGGAGCTGTCCGGGATCTCGGCGGCCAGCATCCGCTGGCTCGCCTCGCTCTACGGCGATCCCCTGCGCAAGGTCACGACGCTCTGGGGTCCTGAGCTGCATCAAGACGTGCGCGGCACCTGGGCGAACAACGCCCTGTACAACATTCACCTGCTGGTGGGGAAAATCGCTTCGCCGGGGAACAGCCCCTGGTGCCTCACCGGCCAGGTCGGGGCCTGGGCGGTCGGCTGGGGGGGGGCCGGGTGCGAGGTGCTGCCCGGCGGGCTGGTGAGCCGGGAAGAGGACCGCCGCCGCGCCGCCGAGGTCTGGGGGGTCCCGGTGGATCACCTGGCCGCCGCGCCGGGGCCGCCGGTGCTGGCGATGTTCCGGCGACTCGAGCGAGGGGACATTCGCTTTCTCTGGATCATGGGTGCGAATCCTCTGGCGAACCTGCCGAACCTGGACCGGTATCGCCGGGCGGGGTCGCGGGAAGACCGGTTCATCGTGGTCTCCGAGGCATATCCCACGCTGACCACCGACGTGGCCGACGTGGTCCTGCCGGCGGCGCTCTGGTTCGAGCGGGAGGGGATGTACGCCGGTGGGGAGCGGCGGGTGCAGCATTTCGAGCGGCTCGCCGTTCCTCCCGGTGACGCGACCAGCGACGCCTGGCAGCTGATCGAGGTGGCCCGCCGGATGGGCTTCGGGAGCCTGTTCGCGTACGAGGGGCCTCGGCAGGTGGAGCAGATCTGGGAAGAGTATCGCCGGTTTCACGCGAGCCCGGGGCAGGCGCTGCCGTCGGTCTCCGAGCTGCGGGAGCAGCCCGGCGTGCTGTGGCCCTCCGTCGCGGGACGGGAAACCCGGTGGCGCTACAACTCACGGTACGATCCGGCGGCCTCGCGGGCCCGGGGCGACTACGACTTTTACGGTCATGCGGATCACCGGGCGTGGATCTGGCTGCGACCGTACGAGCCGGCGGTGGAGGCGCCCGACCCAACGTATCCGTTCTGGCTCATCACCGGCGGAGTGCTGGAGCACTGGGGTACGGGGTCCCTGACTCGGCGCGTCCCTGTCCTGCATCGCGCCCTTCCCCATGCCTATGTGGAGATCAACCGGGAGGACGCGCGGGACCTGGGCCTCCGGAACCGCCAGCGGGTTCGCCTGGTGAGTCGCCGCGGCGCGGTAGAGGTCGAAGCCCGGATTGACTACCGGTCGCAGCCGCCCCGAGGCGTCGTGTTCGTTCCGTGTTTCGACGAGGGGGTGCCGATCAGACGACTCATGCTCGATGCGAGCTGCCCGCTTTCGGGGCAGCCTGACGCGGCCACATGCGCGGTGCGGATCGAGCCCCTCCCGGCGGCGAGCGGCTGATGAGCACCACCGGCCCGCCGTCCTCGGGTGCGGCACTGGGGCTCTTCCTCGTGGCCGCAGGGATCACGGCGGTCGCGGCGGCGGTCGTTGCGGTCAGGCGGGGGCTGTCGGGGCGCCCCAGGGAGCCGGTGGCGTTCCGCGTGCCATTGCCGGTGGCGCCCCGCGATCCGATTCGGGCCGAGTCTGAGGTGTTCCGGACCGCGCCCGGCATGCTGGCCATCGATCCGGCGGTGGGTCCCGATCGGCCTGCGCACCCCCGCACCCTCCGGACCGTGCGGTTCCTGCGGGCCTTTCCGGGCGCCCCGCCGGTCATTCCGCATCCCCTGTCGGCCGAGGAGTTCCGTACCGTGGCGTGCAAGACGTGCCACGAGCGCGGGGGATATGCCGCGCGATTCGCGGCGTACGTGCCGCTCACACCGCATCCCGAGCGGGGTGTCTGCCTCCAGTGTCACCTGGGGGTGGATTCGGTGATGGGGACCGTGGAAGCCGACGCGGATCCGAGCGCCCGCTGTCCCCTGTGCCACGGGCCGAGCGGGGGCGCGGCTCGCCCGGCGGCGTCGGTGACCTGGCGGACGACGGTGTGGCCGAGGCTGCCTCGGGTCGCGGCCGACCGCGATCCCCCGCCGATCCCTCACGACCTCCACTACCGCGAGAACTGCCTGACATGTCACGCGGGTCCTGCTGCGGCGCGGGAGATCCGTACCAGGCATCCCGAGCGGGCCAACTGCCGGCAGTGCCATCTGGCGCTGGAAGCCGCCGCGGCGATCTTCCGGCGGCCGCCGGGAATCGCCCCGGCGGAAAGCGGGGGCGGACCATGAGGCGTGGGGTCCAGGCCTGGGTGGTGTTGGGCTTGGGGATGCTGTGGCTCGCGACGAGCTGCGGCCCGCGCCGCTCCGTGAGGGCGAC
>JBBIMQ010000077.1:0-3138 GCA_037444345.1 Gemmatimonadota bacterium
GGGCCGCCGCGGCGGCCGGCGCGGCGGCGCCGAGGCCACGCTGCACCTGCGCGGCGCGCCGGGTGAGGTAGAACTCTTCCCCGCCCAGGTCGGCCTGCTGCCGGAGGTAGCGCCAGAGCTTATCGGACAAGCTTCGCCTCCACGGCGTCCAGGATCAGCTCGGCGACCTCGCGCTTGGTAGCCAACGGGGAGTCGGTGCGGTGACCCTCGCGATCCAGAATCGTGACGCGGTTGGTGTCCCCCTCGAAGCCGGCCCCCGGCTCGAGCGCGTCGTTGATCACGATCAGATCGAGCCCCTTGCGCTCCAGCTTGGCCCGGCCGCGCGCGATAGCGTCGCCGGTCTCCAAGGCGAATCCCACCACGAGGCTCCCCCGCTTCCGGAGCGGTCGCGTGACCTCGAGAATGTCCGCCGTGGGCTCGAGTTCGATCGCGAGCCGTCCGTCCTGGCGGGAACGTTTGACCAGAGCGGGCGCGCGGGGGCGGTAGTCGGCCGGGGCGGCCGCCATGAGCAGCACGTCGGCGCCTGGCAACTCGGCCCGCACCGCTTGCTCGAGGTCAGCGGTGGTCTCCACCCGCCGCACCTGGACGCCGACCGGGTCGCCGAGCCCGCCGGGGCCGCTGATGAGCACCACCTCCGCCCCTCGCTCCCAGGCGACTTCGGCCAGGCGGTAGCCCATCTTCCCGCTGCTCCGGTTGGTCACCACCCGCACCGGATCGAGCGGCTCGCGGGTGGGACCCGCGGTGACCAGCACCCGCTTGCCGGCGAGCGGCCCCCCGCCCCGGAGGAGCCTCGCCGCCCAGGCCAGGATCGTCTCCGGTTCGCTCATCCGGCCCGGCCGGTCCGACGGCCCCTCCGCGAGCGGTCCCGGCTCCGGCCCCACGAAGTGGAAGCCCCGTTGCTCCAAGATCCGGCGGTTGGCCTGGGTGGCCGGGTTGGCGTACATCTCGTCGTTCATCGCCGGGGCCAGGAGCACCGGCACGCGGCGGGCGAGGAGCAGGGCCGTGAGCAACTCGTCGGCCAGGCCCAGCGCCGCGCGCGCAAGCAGGTGGGCGGTGGCGGGTGCCACGATGATGAGGTCCGGGGTCTGGGCCAGGCGCAGGTGCTCGAGCGCCTGGTCGCGTTCCCAGAGCGAGGTGAGGACGGGTCGGCCGGCCAGCGCCTCGAACGTGAGGGGCCGCACGAATTCGGCGGCCCCCTCGGTCAGCACCACGTCCACGCGGGCGCCCGCCTCCGCCAGGCGCCGGACCAGCACGCAGCTCTTGTAGCAGGCGATCCCGCCCGACACGCCGACCACGACGTGGCGGCCGGCCCACACGGTCACGCCTCGGAGCGGCGCCGGCGCGAGATCCGGTAGTTGAGCTCGCCGCGCACCAATGCATCCATGGCGATCGTGGTGAGCTTCTCCTGCCGGTTCGCCACGCGATCCCGCGGCAACTCGTTGATGTAGCGCGCGAACTTGGCGGCCACCAGCACGCCCAGATACTTGTTGCCCGCCTGGCGGGCCGCTTCCGTGGGTGTCCAGATCTTCATGGGTTCTTCCTTACTCCTCCGTCACAAGCCTCACTCGGTACGCTCGCGCGTCCTCTCGATCCCTCAGTCCCGCAACCGCCCCGCCTCCTCCGCGATCGCGCGCCGCAGCTCCGCGATGGCCTGGGCCAGACCCTCCTGGCGCGAGACTCTCCGCCCCTCGGCATCGAGGATCGCGGCCACCTGGGCCACCGCCCGGTCCAGCTCGTCGTTGATCACGACATAGTCGTACTCGCCCACGGCCGCCAGCTCCTCCAGGGCCTGGGCCAGGCGGGCCCGGAGCGCCGGCCCCGGCTCGCTCCGCCTGGCGCGCAGCCGCTCGACCAGCTCCGCGCCGGACGGGGGCAGCAGGAACACGTGCACCGAGTCGGGGAACCGGCGCCGCACCTGCCGGGCGCCCGCCACCTCGATGTCCAGGACGGGGTGGCGCCCGCTCGCCAGGACCCGCTCCACTTCGGCCGCGAGCGTGCCGTAGCGCTCGCCGTTGTAGGTGGCGGTCTCGACGAACGCCCCCGCAGCTTCGCGCTGCTCGAACTCGGACCGACTGAGAAACCAGTAGTCTCGGCCGTCGAGCTCGCCTTCCCGGCGGGGCCGCGTGGTCGCGGACACCGAGTAGCCCAGGTCGCTCCGCGTGGCGAGCAGGCGTCGGGCCAGCGTCGTCTTGCCGCCACCGGAAGGCGAGCTCAGCACCAGGAGAAAGGGCCTCACTCCAAGTTCTCGAGTTGCTCCCGGAACTTCTCGAGCTCGCCCTTCATCAGAATCACGTGCCGGGCGATCGCGGCGTCATTGGCCTTGGCGCCGATGGTGTTCACCTCGCGCCCGAGCTCCTGGGCCAGAAACCCGAGCTGCTTCCCCACCGGGCCATCCGCCTCGAGCGCCGAGCGGCACGCCGCAAGATGCGCTCGAAGCCGGACCAGCTCCTCGGTGATGTCCAGCCGCTCGGCCAGGAAGGCCAGCTCCTGAGCCAGGCGCTGCTCGTCCACCGGCCGGCCGTCGAGGAGCTGGCTCACCGCCGCCCGGAGCCGCTCCCGCTCCCTCACCAGCCGTTCGGGAGCCTGCTCGGCGATCGCCCCGGCCGCCGCTTCCAGCACGCCGAGGCGGTGTCGCAGGTCGTCCGCCAGAACGGCGCCTTCCCGGCGCCGCATCGCCTTGCAAGCCTCGATGGCCTGCCCGACGGCCGGCTCCAGCTCCGCCCAGCCGATCTGCCGCTCCGCCTCGGGCCCGGCGCTGATCACGTCCGGCTGCCGGACCACCAGAGCCAGGTCCACTTGCCCCGGCACTCCGAGCTGGGCCTGCAACTCGCCGAGCGCCAGCGCGACTGCCCGGGCCCGCTCCAGGTTCACGGTGAAGCCCCCGGACGGGCTCGGAGGCGGCTCGCTCCACCGCACCGTGACGGCAATGTGCCCGCGGTCGAACTCCTTCCGCAGCCGCTCGCGCAGCTCGCCCTCGAGCGCGGCCAGATCGGCGGGGAGCTTGAGCGAGGGGTTGAAGTGCCGGTGGTTCACCGTGCGAACCTCGACTCGGAGCTTGCCGGCCGCCCCCCCCCCCCAGGGCGCCCCCGGACCCGCGGTGGGGGTAGGGCCCGGACCCAGCGCGGCCGATGGTGGGGA
>JBBIMQ010000077.1:3148-5115 GCA_037444345.1 Gemmatimonadota bacterium
TCCCGCCCGCCACCGCCCCCTCGGCCGCCCCGAACCCCGTCATGCTGTACGGCACGTTCCGCTCCAGCCCGAATGCTGCGAAAGCAGGCAAATGTAGTCGGGCGCGACGGTCAGAGGTAGGGCTCCGCACGGGGTATCAGCGCGCACCAGTCACCGACAGAGGTCGCTGCGAGCCGAGCCAGGGGAGCGGAACGGCGACCCCGAGGCAACCAAGAGGCATCCGGCGAGAACGCCACCCCCTGCGGTACGCGCCCCGGGCCCGGGGGACGGCTCGGCCCTGCCACTCCTCCCGGTTCAGCCCGGGCGCTACCGCCCGGCTAGTTCAAGAACTCCCACCGAACCCCAAACGTCTGCCCGTACCGCAGAATCTGAAACCCGGGCACGTAGGTCTTGCGGGAGGCGCGCAGGTTCACCCGATCCCAGTAGAGGATGAACTGGTCGAGCCGGATCGCCAGGGAACTGCGGAAAAACGTGGCCCCGTCGAGCCGGATCGGTTGGCCGGCGTTGTCGCGCCCGATCACGCCGTCGCCCCAGGCCTCCATGGCCGCCTGAGCCTTGAGATCGAAGATCCCGCTCCGGAAGGTGCGCCAGAACTTGGATCGAATGGTGACGGTGGTGAGCGAATGGGTCGGCGGCAGCCCGTCCGGCGTCGGCCCGCGCGGGTCGCTGTACCATCCCTCGAGCGCAAGCCACTGGACTGGCGCGAGCCGCCAGCCGAGCGTGAGCCACTCGGTTGCCGGGGCGGGGCCGATCACCGGGACGGTCGGCAGGTAGGGCCGGTACGGGACCGGCCGGAACGCGTCGGTGCGGGCATAGCCCACCTCGACGCCTGCCCAGCGCTGCTGCCAGCCCAGCGTGGCCTGCCAGTCGGTGAGCGACCGGGCCGGGCTGGCAAGGAGGCTCGGTGTGCTCACGATTTCGCCGGTGCGGAGGGCCCCGCTCAGCTCGGCGCCCAACGGGAGAGGGAGCGATCCGCGCACCCCGATCCACCGGGTAGTCCGGTCGCCGTCGTGGGTCTGGTAGCCCCCTTCGGCCGCCAGGGCCAGGACCCGGCCCGGGCTCCAGCCGATCCGGGCCCCCAGATCCACGGGTGTCCAGCGGGACCGGTTGAAACCGCGCAGGGTGAGATCAAACGTGCGACCGCGCCAGGTGACGATGGCCCCTCCCTGCCGGACCTCGTCGTCCACCCCGCTGCCGCTCCAGCTCGTGCGGCCCAGCAAGAGATCCACCCGGGGGCCGATCTCCCCCCCCCGGGGGCCCCAGAACACCCGGAACATCGCGTCGTTCCGCTGGCCCGAGAGCCGCAGATCGAGCGAGTCCGTCCCCTCGACGAACGGCTTCCGATCGGGGTCGGTCCGGAAGAGCTGCGCTTGCACCCCGAACCGGGGGCCTGGGATGAAACTGGCCTGGAGCCAGGCCTGGGTCAGGGCGAAATCGCTGGCGGGCCCGGTGGCGGTGGGAGCGACGAATCGCTCCCCCCCCAGGGCGAAGCCGAGTCCGGACTCGTAGCGCTTTTCCAGCGCGGCGATGTAGCGCGCGATGTCCTTGTCGCCCGAGCTGATGCCGATCCGGGAGGCCGCGGCCTTGCGATCGTGCCGGCGGGTGAACAGATAGACCCGGAGCCCGCCCGGCCAGCGGTCTATTTCGACCCGCGAGAAAAGGCTGAGCGAGAAGAGCGAGGGGTCAATGCCGGTGCTGTCTGGGCCGATCGGGATGTAGGGAAGGCCGTCCAGGTAGTACTCGACGGAGGCGGGACCCCGTGCCCGGAAGTTGGGATACTCCACCCGGCCGAACCATCCACCGCGCCAGAGGTAGACCCCCGGTACCCGCTGGAGCAGGTCGCCGAGCGTCTCGGCGATGGACCAGTCAATCGAGTCGCGCTCGAGCACGATGCGGCTCAGCGCCGGCCGGGGACCGTCCACCCCCGGGTACGGCAGCACGGCCAGACGGATCAGGTTGGCCGCCTG
>JBBIMQ010000077.1:5142-10059 GCA_037444345.1 Gemmatimonadota bacterium
CGCGAGATACTTCTCCGTCGTGTTGACGGTGTCCACCTGGAGGGAGTCGGGCGGCAGGGAGTCGAAGGGAACCTGGCCAGCGGCCGGGGAGGCAATGAGCAGGCCGAGGACCAGCGCGCTCGGGGTACTGCGCCGGGTGATCTCCGCGCCAGCGCGCCGCACGCCGGGGCGGCGCCGCCCGGCGTCCGCTCCGTCTCGGCCCGCCGACGCTTCAGCGCTCACCGTTCACTGCTGCGCCGCCGCCCGACCGAGGACGAATTCCGCGAAGATCCGCACCCCCATGCCGACCGGTCCCTTGGCCCGGCTGGGATCGTCCCGCTCGCTGTACGCGGTGCCGGCGATGTCCAGGTGCGCCCAGGGGAACCCCACCGCGAACTCCCGGAGAAAACAGCCGGCCGTGAGCGCGCCGGCAGGCCGGCCGCCCGAGTTCTTGAGGTCGGCGATCTCGGACTTGATCTGATCGCGATACTCGTCCCACAGCGGGAGTGGCCAGACCTTTTCCCCGGCCCGCTCGGCCGCGCGGCGTACCTCGTCGAGGAGCGCGGCGTCGGTCCCCATGAGGCCAGCCGCCGCATGACCCAGCGCCACCACGATCGCGCCGGTCAGGGTGGCCGCATCCAGGGCACAGACCGGCTTGAACCGCGCCGCGTAGGACAGCGCGTCGGCCAGGATCAGGCGCCCTTCCGCGTCGGTGTTGACGATCTCCACCGTCTTCCCCTGGTGGGTGCGGATCACGTCCCCCGGCTTGAGCGCGGTGCCACCCGGCATGTTCTCGCACGAGGGCACCAGTCCGACCACGTTCACGGCCGGACGAAGCCGGCCGAGCATTTCGAAGGTGCCCAGCACGGCCGCGGCGCCGGACATGTCGTACTTCATGTCCTCCATCCTTTCGGCCGGCTTGATGGAGATACCCCCGGTGTCGAAGGTGATGCCTTTGCCCACCAGCGCCACCGGCGGGGCGGCTCCCCCTCCCTTGTACTCCAGGACGATGAACCGGGGCTCCTCCGCACTGCCCTGCGCCACCGCGAGCAGCGCCCCCATGCCCTCGCGCCGGATCGCGGCCCGATCGAGTACGGTGAGGCCGAAGCCGTACCGGCTGGCGAGCTCCTCGGCCCGGGCCGCCAGAAAGCTCGGGGTGCAGAGGTTCCCCGGCAGCACCTGCAGCCCCCGCGCGAGCGACTGCCCCGCCCCGATCGCCGCCCCCACAGCATGCCCGCGCTCCACCTCGGCGGTCTCCTCGGGAGCCAGCATCATCAGGCGCGCCAGTTCCGGCTTCGGCTCCTCCGGCGGCTGCTTGAGTTCCGTGTATTGCCAGGCACCGAAGGCGAGCCCCTCCGCGACGACCTGGCCCGCCTCGCGCCAGGAGAGGCCGCCCCTTCCCTCCGGGGCGAGGAAGAAGGCGCCCTCCCCCACGCCCGCCGTTCGGGCTCGGCGGGCCGCGATGGCCGCGGCCCGCCGGACCTGGCTCCGCCCGCCCTCCTCCGGCTTCCCGAGCCCCACGAGCAGAATCCGCGCGGCCGGCCCCGGGGGATGCAGCAGGCTCGCCTCGTCCTTCTTGCCCTGGAAATCGCCGGACTCGTAGAGCCGGGTCAGGGCGCCGCCGGTCTGGGCATCGAGCGCCGACAGCGAGGGGGGCAGCCGGCCTTGCGGCACGGCACAGGCCAGCCACGGGGTGGCGTGGCCCGCCGGACCGGCCGCGGCCACGGTCGTGGGCAGGGGCATCGGCAACCTCGTCATCGCCGGCTCCGGAGGGGGCGATACTCGAGATCCAGCGGACCGGTATAGGCGGCCCGGGGCCGGATCAGGTGTTCGTCTCCGTATTGCTCGAGCACGTGCGCCACCCACCCCGGCATCCGGCTCACCGCGAAGACCGCCGTGAAGAGATCCGTCGGGATGCCGAGCGCGCGATAGAGGGGCGCCAGGTAGAAGTCCACGATCGCATGCTGGCCCGTCTCCCGCTCCACTGCCAGCTCCAGCTCGCGGGCGGTGCGGAACAGGGTCCAGAGACCGGCACGCTGGCACTCCTGCTCCGCCAGGACCCGGAGTAGCGCCGTGCGGGGGTCCTCGCCCTGGTACACCACGTGACCGAAACCGGGGATCCGCGCCTGGCGATCCCGCTGCGCCCGGAGCCACTGGCTCACCCCATCCGGGGTTCCGATCTCCTCCAGCGCGCGCATGACATTTCGAGTGTGCCCTCCGTGCCGGGGCCCGCCCAGGGCGGCCGCGGCGGCGAGGACCGCAGCGAAGCCATCCGCTCCGGTCGAGGCCACCACCCGTGCCGCGAAGGTGGAGGGATTGAGTTCGTTTTCCGCTCGGAGGATGAGTGCCGCCTCGAAGGCGCGAGCCGCCTCCGGCGCCACCGGCTGATCGGTGAGCATCGCGAGGAAATTGGCGGCGAAGCTCAGGCTTTTCCGGGGCAGCACCGGCTTCTGGCCGCTCCGCAGCCGGTGAAACGCGGCCACCAGGGTGGGGGCCACGGCGATGAGGCGAAGTCCCTGCGCCAGCGCCGCCTCGCGCGAGGGAGGCAGTGGCACCGCTTGCTCGAGCGCAAGGGTGCCGAGTGCCAAACGGAACACCGCCATCGGCTCCGCTCCGGCGGCAGCGGACTTGAGCACCCGGAGGCCAGCCGGGGAAAGCTTCTGCCGGGAGCGGAGGTCGGCGGTGAACTGCCGGAGCTCCGAGCCCGTGGGCAGATGACCGACCAGAAGAAGAAAGGCGGTTTCCTCGAAGGAGGATTTCTCCGCCAGCTCGCGCACGTCATAGCCTCGATAGGCCAGGCGGCCGTCTTCCGCCGACAGGCGGCAGATGGCGGATTGAAGCGCCACGACGTGGTCGAGCCCGCGGGACGGTTCAGGAGTGGGCGGTGTGGTCATCGCAGGTCAACGGGCCGGAAGGTTACCGCCGGCACCGAGCCATGGCAACTCGGCGGGGACCCGATCCGGGCCGGCTCAGGCGAACGCCGGGGCCTGGAGGAAGCCGAGCCGGGTGAGCGCGCTGCGCACCTCCTCGGCGGCCCGCCCTTGCCCTTCGCAGAGCTCCAGGTTCTGCTCCAGCGCGGCGCGCACGGTGGGCTCGAGGGCGCCCGGCACCGGCCAGTGCACGGGTGTCCCATCCTGGTCCGGCAGATAGGGGTCGTCGAGGAAGGCGAGCCACTCGGACAGCGGGAGCAGGGTCTCGCCGGGGGGGAGGCCGGCGAGGGTGACCCGGCCGTCGGCGTAGACCGCATCGCCGCGGTTCAGGACCGGTAGGGGCATCGCCACCTGCACCGCACTGGCGACTGCGGGTTCCTCTCGGAACCGCGCCGCGGCCACGCTGCAGCCGATGAGCTGGCGCCAGATCCTCGCCGCCTGGACCGGCGAGAGCGGCCTCCCACCTGCCCGAGCCGGCGGCTCCGGGGCCCACCCGAACGCGGGGGACGGCTCCAGCTCGACCAGGCGGGCGACCAGCCGCCGGGTTCCGGATTCGATGGTCTCGACCCGCAGCTCCCGGCCCGGCACGGAGCGATGCACCGCGACCACGGCTTCGAGGGGTCCGCGGGTACCGGCCACCGCCACCCGTTGGATGGAGAGCGGGGCGGCAACGAAGCACAAGCTGGTGTGAGCCCACCTCTCCAGCACGGCGTGGGACAGGGCGAGCTCGAGCGCCGCCTCACGGTCCCGCGCCACGTTGAGATAAAACGGCCGCGACCCCGGAACCTCCCTTCCGGTCACGAGCCCCGGCTCGACCAGCCAGACGCTCGCCGTGTGCCCGTCCTTCACGAGCCAGACGGAGAAGTCCTCCCCCTCCGATGGCCAATCGCGGCCCGGTTGCCGCTCCAGGCCGGCCAGAACCGGCCAGTGCCCGCGGACAAAGGCCTGGCACGCCGCCGCGGATCGAGCGACCGACAGCACCTCCAGGCCCTCCGCCGCCTCCCGCCACGCCGCGAGCCCCTCTTCCGGCAGCGCGAAGCGCGCCGCCGTCGGCTGCAGCTCGGCCCCGTCCAGGAGGAGGTCGAGCGCCGGGGCCACCGCCTCCCAGGGGAGCGCGGCCGCGGCCTCGGGCAATGCGCCGAGCCGCGAGAGCAGCCCGCGCG
Organism: Gemmatimonadota bacterium; assembly: GCA_037444345.1. Classification (GTDB taxonomy): domain Bacteria; phylum Gemmatimonadota; class Gemmatimonadetes; order Gemmatimonadales; family GWC2-71-9; genus JADJOM01. The sequence continues at coordinate 9,215 of JBBIMQ010000077.1, forward strand.
GAATGGTCCGGAAATAGACGCCGGCCAGGGCATCCTCCCCGTCCCGGAGGGCTCTGAAGCTAGGCTGGAGGTGTGACATGCCGCCTCGGGTATGCGTCAACCGAACGCACCCACGATAGATGGCACCGGAGGCTCAAGAAACTGTGGGAAACCACAGTGAAGCTGGGGCCCGCGGCGGCGACGCGGCACCCCGAAGCGCGCCACCCTGCTCTGAGGAGGCCGGCCAGCTTGCGTCCGGCCCTGTGGGAACCCACAGTGTCCGGGAGAAATCACGGCTGGTAGCCTCCCTGGTCAGTGCGCCGTCCCGCTTCCCCTTCTCGCCCCCCTGAGCCGGAGAAGACCATGCCCCGACCACCTCGCCGCAAGCACCGCATCACCTTGAGCCAGGCGCAGCGCCTGGTGCGGCGATACCGGAATTTCACCCGCGAGCACGGAGGGACCTTCGCCAAGGAGGACGTCCTCCGCCTTCTCAATCACCCCGCGGCCGCGGGGCTCCGGATCTGGTACGGCCTGCACGATGACGGGTCGCCGGCGCCGGTGGTCGTGGCGGTGGACCCGGCGAACGAGGACTTGCTCGAGGCCGGCATCCTGGAAGAGCACTCGCCCTGTCCCCCCTGGTGTCCCCGCCAGAGTCCCTTCGCCCCTCCGAGCCGCCCAGCTCGGCGCTAGCGGCGCTCTGATGACCCAGCCCGTCATCACGCTCGTGGCCATGTGGGCCCAGGCCCTGCCGCTGGTCGGCCTGCTCCGGGATCGAGGCCGCACGCCGCCCGCCCGCCGCTGGGTCGCCGCCTGGTGTCTGGTGTTGCTCGCGGCCGACCTCGCCGGGGTCCTCCTGGCGCGGCTCG
>JBBIMQ010000078.1:0-9976 GCA_037444345.1 Gemmatimonadota bacterium
TTCGAACTCCTGACGGCTGCTGCAATCGGGGCAGACTGCATAACGGGTGACCAGCTTCTGCCCGGCCAGCGTCGGCCGGAGGACGCCGGTACGTACCACGATGCTCCAGGTGTCCGGGCGGTCGGGGCGGAGCATCACGTCGTCCCGGCGCACCCGCACCGGCTGCCGGTCCACCTCGACCACCACGTGGCCGTCCGCGGTCTCCTCCAGCACCGGATACCAGGCGCCCCGTCGCAACTGGTCGGCGTGGCCGGGCGCGCTGGTGGCCCAGCCCTTGGCGGTCGTGACGCTGCCGGAGCGGCGGGGGCGGGGGTCGGAGCCTGGGTTCATGGTCCTAGTACTATACCCCTGGAACCCCCGCAGCGCACCTCGCTCCCCTGTTGGCGGGGCCGCCTCAGAGTAGATTGTCGCGTCATGGTGCTCCACGGTCTCCCCCACCCGGCGGCCCCGGTCCACCAGCGGGCGCTGGCGGAGTTTCTCCTGGCGCTGGCGGCGCTGCTCCAGCGGCTCCGCGCTCACCCCAAGGGACACCCGTCGCTCGAGCCGTTCTTCCAGGCAGCGGGACAGAATCTGGAGACGCTGCTGGTGGGCCGCGAGCGCCTCCGGGTGGAGGTGGGGGACGTGCAGTTGCTGGTCGAGGGCATGGGCACCAACCCCGAATTCGAGCCGCTGCGGGAACTGGCGCTGCGGCTCCGGCGCTCCGGGGTTCGCGCGCTCGAGTTCCGGCGCGGGATCACGCCGGCCGAGTTGCTCGAGGTGCTCGGCGGGCTGGTGACCCATTCCGGCCGGAGTTCGGTGGTTCGATTGAGCGGTCCCCATCTGGCGCTCCACGCTACTCCGCGGCCCGACTGCACGCCCGACGCGGCCTGGCTCGCGCTGACCCAGGCGATCCTCGAGGATCCCGCCGCCCAGGATCCCGGAGAACCCATCGAGCTTGCCACCGCGCTGGAACTGCACTCCTCGGATACGCTCTACGACCGCGCGGTGCTGGACGCCCTGGAGGCGGCAGCCCGGGCACCCCGACCCGACGGCGCCCTGACTCGGCTGGTCGCGGCCCTGCCAGCCGCCACCCTGCGCCGGCTCCTCTCCCCTCGAGGCGACTGGGAAACCCAGCGCGCCTTTCTCGCCGCCGCGTCCGAGGGGTTGCCCGCCTCGCTCGTGGTCCGGCTCCTGGTCACCGCCGCCGACCTCCGGGGACGCCCTCTCGCGCCGGCCACCCAGCGGCTCCTGGCCAAGCTCGCCCGGCTGGCGAGCGGGGCGGGGGCGGCTCCTCGGGGCCGGGAGGAGGCGAGAGCCGCCATCGCGCTCGAGAGTCGCCGGGCCCTGTCCGACTTGGAGGACAGCCCCGGGCTTCGCGAGCCCGTGGCCCAGGCCATCGCGGCCGAACCGGAGCGGCTACTCAAGCTGAGCCTGGAGAGTGGGATGCTCGAGGCCGGTACCCTGGTCGCGGCCGACCGGATGATCGCCCGGCGGCAGGTGGGCCCGCTGCTCACGCTCCTCGACACCGTGCCCCGCGAGGATCCGGTGGCCCGCGCGCTCCGGGCCCGATTGTATCACCCGCGTACCGTGCGGGTGCTGCTGGAAGCTTCTCCGCCGGATCTCGACGCGCTTGACCGGCTGGTGCCGGCTTGCGGCATCGAGGCGGCGCCGGCCCTGCTCGAGGCACTTGCCACGGCGCGGGAGCGCCGGATCCGGCTCCGCCTGCTGGACCTTGCGGCCCGGTATGGCGATGCGATCGGTCCCCTGGCGCGGGAACGGCTCCAGGGCATGCCCTGGTATGTGCAGCGCAACTTGCTCCACCTGATCGGCCGGCTGCCCAACCTCCCGCCGGGGCTCCGTCTCGAGGCGTTCCTCCAGCACCACGACAGCCGGGTGCGGCACGAGGCGATCGCCCTCATGATCCACGACCCGCCGACCCGCGAGCGGGGTCTCGCCGAGGGGATCGCGAGCCGCCAGGAGCCCACAGTGCGCCTGGCGCTGGCGGCCCTGGCCGACGACTGTTCCCCCGCCCTGGCCGCCCAGGTCATGAGCCGTCTGGCCGAAGGGGTCTGGAGTCCGGAGACCCGGGCGATGGCGGTGGCAGCCCTTGCCCCGGTGCGGGAACTCGCGGTGCTGCGCCTCCTGCGGCGGCTGGTCGTGGCCCGGAGCATCGTGGGGCTGGGCCGGCTGGCGCCGAAGAGTCCGGTGATGCTGGCCGCGCTCCGCGGCCTCGCCACCTACTGGTCGCAGGAGCGCGGGGTCCCCCAGATCCTGGCCGCGGCCCGCGAGTCGCGCGACCCGGAGATCCGCGAGGCGGTGCGGAGCAGCTTCGCGCGGCGAACCGCGGGCACCACGGCGCGGGGGGGCTGATGTCGCAAGCCGTTCGCTTTCTCCTGGCGCTGGGACGCACCCTCGAGGCACGGCTCGAGCAGGCGCCCGGTGCCTCCGCCGAGCGCGAGGCGTGGGAGCGCCTGGAGGCGCTGGTGCGCGACGACCCGGCCCCGCGGTTCCGCTTCAGCGCGCGGGGCGTGGAATACGGCGACCTCCCCCTCCACGACCTCGCCGGGTGGGAGTGGGGGAGACACCTCGCCGCGGTGGGGATCGAACGGCTCATGGCCACGGCCCCCCTCCCTCCCGCATCCCTGACCCGGTTCCTGGACAGCGTGGCCGAGGGGTTGAGATCGGGACAGCGAGTGCCTGACATGGTCACCGATGGTCTCGCCTGGGGCCGAGGCGACCACGGCGCGGTCTTCGACGCCGAAGCGCCGCCCGCCGGGGCCGTCGCCAGCGACCCGCTCGAGGAGGAGCGGTCGGTCGTGGCGAGCCTGTTCGCCCGCGCCGCCCGGGGCGAGCCCTTCAGCCCCGCTGATCCCTCGGCCGTGATCGCCGCCCTCCAGGTGGCGATGCGCGCCGAGGGCGAGCTCACGCTCCCCCTGGTCCGGCCCGCGGGGCGCGAGACCTACCAGCCGGCCCACGCCCTCAACAGTGCCATCCTCGCCCTCGCCCTCGCGGACACTCTCCAGCTCGGCAAGGAGGAGACCCGCCAGGCCGGCCTCGCGGCACTGCTCCACGATCTCGGGATGGCCCGGGTGCCCGCCGAGACCCTGGCCTCCGAGACCCTGAGCGCGGCCGCACGCGCCGGGGTCCGAGGCCATCCCATCGAAGGGGCCCGGCTGCTCCTCCGCCTGGGCGAGGGCTGGGAACTCGCCGCGGTGGCGGCCTACGAGCACCACCTCCGCCCGGATGGGAGCGGCGGCTACCCCAGCATGAGCTATCCGCGCGAGGCGCACTTCGTGAGCCGGATGGTTGCCGTCTGCGACGCATTCGACGCCCTCCGCACGGCCCGGCCAGACCGCCCAGCCTTCGAGCCCGAGCCCGCCCTGGCCCTGCTCGAGCAGGGAAGTGGCACCCAGTTCGATCCCCGTATCGTCCCGGCCTTCGGGCAGATGATCCGGACGGCCCTGGACCAGGGGTCGCTCTCTTGACATTCCGACTCCCGAAGTCGTATATGTGGGTCATGCGTCACGTGGCGTGTCGGTGTTCGTGTCCCGGTCCCGGTCCGGGGGGCGGTCGGCGGGGGAGCATCGCGCGCTGAAGACAGTGGGATGCCAGCCGGCCGTGCCCTCCGGGACGGCCGGCTGGCTTTTTGTCCGATAGGAATCCCCGCAACTGGGCATTCACTACAGAGGAGGTGGAACCAATGTCGAGCGTCAAGCCGGTGGCGGTCCCTCCGATCGAGACCAGGGGCTACGCCAGGCCCGAAGTGCTGGTGTCGACCGACTGGGTGGCCGACCACCTCGCGGATCCCAGAGTCCGGATCGTGGAATCGGACGAGGATCTGCTGTTGTACGAGACCGGGCACATTCCCGGCGCCGTCAAGGTGGACTGGGTGCAGGACCTGAACGACCCTCTGATCCGCGACTACGTGGGCCGGGACCGGTTCCAGAAATTGCTCCGCGATCGGGGGATCAACCAGGACACGACGATCGTTTTCTACGGGGACAAGAACAACTGGTGGGCGTGCTACGCCTTCTGGGTGTTCCGCCTGTTCGGGCTGGAGAACCTCAAGCTGATGGACGGCGGTCGCGCCCGCTGGATAGACGACGGGCGCCCCATTTCCACGGAAGTGCCCCGCTATCCCGAGGGCAACATCACCGTGGGGGAGCGGGACGACTCGAAGATCCGCGCCTTCCGCGACGAGGTGCTGGAGCACGTCCGCAAGCGGGGGCAGTTGGTGGATGTGCGGAGTCCCGAGGAGTACCGGGGCGAGCGGCTCCACATGCCCGAATACCCCAACGAGGGCGCGCTGCGCGGCGGCCACATTCCGGGCGCCAAGAGCATCCCCTGGGGCCGGGCGGTGAATCCGGACACCCACACCTTCCGGCCTGCCAGCGAGCTCCGGGCGATCTACGTGGAAGAGCAGGGGCTCAAGCCCGACGGCGACACGATCGCCTACTGCCGGATCGGCGAGCGGTCGTCCCACACCTGGTTCGCGCTCACCTACCTGCTCGGGTTCAGCAAGGTGCGGAACTACGACGGGTCGTGGACCGAGTGGGGCAACGCCGTGAAACTGCCGATCGAGCGGTGACTGGGGCGGGGTGAGCGGGACACCGGGATGAGGTGAGCGGGTCCGAGGCAAGCGCCGCGGGCCCGTTCACCGCCCCGGGGGATCCTTCCCGCGGCGGGTTTCCGTTCAGGGTGGTCCTCCGGCCAGCAGCTCGGGCAGCACCACGCCCGCCTTCCCTTCGAGCTTGAGGTCCGCCGCCTCGTCGAAGCCGGTTTCGCCGGGATCCACCACGATTAGCGTGGCGCCGTGCCGCTTGGCGTCGAAGGCGAGGCCGGCCGCCGGATAAACGACGCCGGCGGTGCCCACCACCAGGCACACGTCCGCCTGGCGCGCCGCTGCCCCGGCTTCGATCAGCGCCTCCGCCGGCAACATCTCGCCGAACCAGACCACCCCCGGGCGCGCCAGCGCCCTGCAGGCGGGACAGCGGGGCAGGGTGGCTTCCGAGGTGGTGTCAATCGGGTCCAGCCGCTCTTCCCGCCACTCGCAGGCGGTGCACTGGAGATGGGCAATGGACCCGTGAAGCCGGACTGGATAGGCGAGCGCCGGGTCGGTGCCCGGCGGGGCCGCCGCGCGGGCCGCGGCTTCGTGCAGATTGTCCACGTTCTGAGTGACGAGCGTGACGCCGTGCCGCCCGAGGATCCAGCGGGCCAGGGCGAGGTGGCCGGAGTTGGGTCGGCAGGTCGCCAGCTGGTCTCGCCGCCAGGCATACCATTCCCAGACCAGCCTGGGGTTCCGGGCGAACGCCTCGGGGGTTGCCAGGTCCTCCGGCCGATAGTGCTGCCAGAACCCGTCCGGCCCCCGAAAGGTGGGGACCCCTGACTCGGCGCTGATCCCGGCGCCGGTAAGGACCAGGACCTTCTCGGCCAGGGAGAGGAGGGAACGCGCGCGAGCGAGCATGGGGGAGCCAGGTCTGGGGTCCTGCGCCAGGGTCACTCGCGGGAACGGGATGCATCGGCCGTCGTGCTGGCTGGGGGATGCTTCCCGAAGCGCCCGATGCCGCCCGCTTCAGGCCCACCGCTCACGGCTGGCCGCCTTCCGCCGCCTCCGTTCCCATCTTCCGCACTCGCCCCACGATGGCCGTGAGGCCGTGCATTCGCGTCATCCCTAGCACCTCGGAGAGTCCCAGTCGGTCGAGCAGATCCACCGGGATCGTGGCGAGTTCCGCCGGCGGCACCCGCCGCACCGCCCTGGCGATGAGCGACACGAACCCGCGGACGGTCGGTGCTTCGCGCGGCGCGTCGGCATGGAGGGTCACCCCTCCATCCTCCCGTTCGAGGAACAGGAACACGGGCGACTGGCACTCCGGTACCAGGTTGAGCCCCTGATCCCGGGCGGCGTGGAACCGCTCCGGCAGCTCCGGCAGGCGTTCGGCGTAGTCGAGGAGCAGCTCCAGCCTGGTCTGGCGGTCGGCGGCCTGGAATCGCGCGATGGTCTTGTCGAGCAAGCCGGCCATGACCCCAATCTAACAGGGGCGGCTCCAGGAAAACCTCGCAGGGCTCGCCGCCGCCGTCTTGCCGGGCGAGAAGGTGGCGCTCCTCGACGCCTCCCGCTTGCGGGAGGGCCGGTTGGCGGTGCTGGGGCCGAACGGGAGGGGCGGAGGGGAGCGCGGCCCGCGAGCACGCTGGCGGTTGCGAGCCCGGTTCTAGTCCTGCCGCCTGCCGTCACGGAGGAGCAACAGGCGAGCATGGTGCAGCGCGATGGTAAGCGTTCCGGCCAGATACAGCGCGGCGCCCGGGCGAACCCAGGCGCTCTGCCCCAGGGCCGTGCCGGCGGTCAGTGCCAGGAGGGCCGCGTTGAGGAGGCCGAACGACCACCAGCCGTAGGTGGGCCGGGACAGGTCCTCCGGCTTCGGGTTGTCGGCTGTTCCCCCGAGCCGGCCGTAGAGATGGTTCCAGGTGATCGCCGGGAGGATGCGATACAGCACGCCGGCGATGAGCAGCGACGCCCAGCCGAGTAGCGCGGCCATGCCGTAGGCTACCCAGAGGCGAGCGTTCGGCGACTGGACGGTGAGCAGGCGGAGTCCGAGTCCCGTGGTCAGGGCGAGCCAGGCGAACGCCGCGCCGATATGGGCGACGGCGGGGTCCGGTGGTCTTCTGGCCCGATGCAGGAAAGTACCGAGGGCGAAGCCCAGGAAGAGGGCGACAGCTCCGGCCATGAGCCCGGAGCCGGCCCAGGTGAGCGGGGCGACGGAGGCCACGACGCCCACGGGAAAGGTCAGGAGCCCTGCCGCGGCGAGGGGCCAGATCCACTGGAGGGGCCATTCGGGGTGGCCCTGAGCGCCGAGAAAGACCGGCAGCATCCGGCTCCCGGCGCCCACCGCGCTCATGGTCACGAAACCGAGGGCGGCCAGGTGGAAGTGCGAGGCGAGCAGGGCGGCGCGCGGAGTGGCCCACCAGCCGAGCGCATCGCCGATCCGGACGAGTGCCAGGGCCATCGCGAGGCCCAGACCCATGTGGGCCACGGTGAAGTACCAGCCGACCCGCTGGTTCCGTAGCGCCCGGCGGCGCTGGGGGAGCAGGTTCCAGGCCTGCAGAAAGACCGCGAGGAAGAGGAGCAGCCAGCCGGCCGCGAGGCCGGCGGGGTACCATCGGGCGAGGCTTGCGGCGAGCGCCGCGGTGCCCAGCGTGAGGGCCGCCCAGGTCCAGCGCGCCACCGGATAGCTCCGCGCGCTCACCCCGAGGAGGCCGGGGAAGAGCTGGTAGAGCGTACCAGTGATGGTGGTGGTGATCCAGCCGAGCGTGAAAAGGTGGGTGAGCCCGAGCACGCTCGGGTCCAGCGCGGCCCCCGCGGCCAGGCGCTCGCTCAGCAGCACCAGGCCAGCCGCGCCGCCCACCCACCAGACCAGCGCGCTGCCGAAGTGGAGCCGGAGCAGCCCGAGCGAGGGAGCCGCCGGGGCGGCGATCGGAAGCGCGCCGCCCCGGCGGCTCACATGTTCTCCACGATCGCCCGCCCGAATTCGCTGCACTTGACCAGTGTTGCCCCTTCCATCAGGCGGTGGAAGTCGTAGGTGACACGCTTCTGCGCGATGGTGCGCTCGAGTCCCTGGAGAATGAGATCCGCGGCCTCGGTCCAGCCGAGGTAGCGAAACATCATCTCCCCCGAGAGAATCACCGAGCCGGGGTTGACCTGGTCCTTCCCGGCGTACTTGGGCGCGGTGCCGTGGGTGGCCTCGAACACCGCGTGGCCGGTGACATAATTGATATTGGCGCCGGGCGCGATCCCGATCCCGCCGACCTGGGCCGCGAGCGCGTCGGAGATGTAGTCCCCGTTCAGATTCAGGGTGGCGATGACGTCGTACTCCGAGGGCCGGATCAGGATCTGCTGGAGGAAGTTGTCCGCGATCACGTCCTTCACCACCACGCCCTGCGGGAGCTTGAGCCAGGGGCCGCCGTCCAGCTCGGTGGCGCCATACTCCTGGCGCGCCACCTCGTAGCCCCAGTCGCGGAAGGCCCCCTCGGTGTACTTCATGATGTTGCCCTTGTGCACCAGGGTGACGCTCTTGCGGCGATGCCGCAGGGCGTACTCCAGGGCCGCGCGCACCAGCCGCTTGCTCCCCTCGGCGGAGACCGGTTTGATGCCGATCCCGCTCGTGGCCGGGAAGCGGATCGACGTGATCCCCATTTCGTCCTGCAGGAACCGGATGATCCGCCGGGCCTCCGCGGTTTCCGCCTTCCACTCGATCCCGGCGTAGATGTCCTCCGTGTTCTCCCGGAAGATGATCATGTTGACCAGCTCCGGGTGGCGCACCGGCGAGGGAACCCCGCTGAACCAGCGGACCGGGCGGACACAGGCATAGAGGTCGAGCTTCTGGCGCAGGGCGACGTTGAGCGACCGGAACCCGCCGCCCACCGGGGTCGTGAGCGGGCCCTTGATCGCCACCAGGTAGTGCTCGATGGCGCGGAGGGTGTCGTCCGGCAGCCAGCTATCCAGCCGGCTCTTGGCCTTCTCGCCGGCGAGCACCTCGAGCCAGACCACCCGGCGCTTCGGGCCGTAGGCCCGGGCCACCGCACCGTCGAAGACCTGCTGTGCCGCGCGCCAGATGTCGGGGCCGGTCCCGTCGCCCTCGATGAAGGGAATCACCGGCTGGTCCGGGACGACCAGGCGGCCGTTCTCGAGGCGGATCGCCTCGCCCTCGCCGGGGGGGGTGAGGTGTTCGAAACGCGGCAGTGTGGACGTCATGGTATCGGCCTGCGGACGAGGGGTGCGGGTGCGGACTGGGACGCTCGACTAGAATAATACACGACCCGCACCGTGTCCCGATGGCTCAACCCGAATCTGCGCCGCGCCCCGGGGCAGGCCCAGAGCGCCAGCGCCACCTGTATCTCGCCGGTCTCGCCGGGCGCGTCCCCCGGGTTCCGCCACAGGCGGAGCAGCTCGAGGCCCGCGCCCGCGCCGTGATGTCTCGCCAGGCGTTCGCCTACGTGGCGGGCGGGGCGGGACTGGAGCGGACGGTCCGGGCCAACCGGGCCGCGTTCGAGGCCTGGCGCATCGTGCCCCGCGTGCTCCGCGACGTTTCGGTGCGGGACACCTCGCTGACCCTCCTGGGCCGGCGGGTGCCGGCTCCGATCCTCCTGGCGCCGATCGGCGCGCTGGATCTGGTGCACCGCCAGGCCGATCTCGCCGTGGCCCGGGCTGCGGCGGGGCTGGGGCTGCCGTTCATCTTTAGCAGCCAGGCCTCGGTGCCGATGGAGGAGTGCGCCCGGGCGATGGGCGAGAGCCCGCGCTGGTTCCAGCTCTACTGGAGCCGGTCCGACGAGCTGACGCGGAGCCTGGTCCGGCGCGCGGAGCACTCTGGCTGCGACGCCATCGTGATCACACTCGATACCCCGCTCCTCGGGTGGCGCCCCCGCGACCTCGTGCTCGGGTACCTCCCCTTCCTTCATGGCCGGGGTATTGCCCAGTACACCAGCGACCCGGTGTTCCTGGCCGGTCTCGGCGAGCCGGTCGAGGGGCCGTCGCCCTCCGTCCCGCCCACCCCGCGCTCGATGGCCGCCCTCCTGGAGCAGGCCCGGCGGCATCCCGGGTCCTTCTGGCGCAACCTGCGGAGTGGGGCCGGGCGGGCCGCGGTGCGCCGGTTCCTGGCCCTCTTCTCCCGTCCCTCGCTGGTGTGGGAGGATCTGGGCCGGCTGCGCGACTACACCCGCCTGCCCGTGCTGCTCAAGGGGATTCTCCACCCCGACGACGCGCGCCGGGCCGTGGCGATGGGGATGGACGGCGTGATCGTCTCGAATCACGGCGGCCGCCAGGTGGACGGCGCCATCGCCGCGCTCGAGGCGCTGCCCGGCGTGGTCGAGGCCGTGGGAGGCCGCCTGCCGGTCTTGTTCGACAGCGGGATCCGCTCCGGGGCGGACATCTTCAAGGCCCTGGCCCTCGGCGCGACCGCTGTCTGTGTGGGCCGCCCCTACGTCTACGGCCTTGCGCTCGGCGGGG
>JBBIMQ010000079.1:0-8918 GCA_037444345.1 Gemmatimonadota bacterium
CTCCCTGGCCCAGCTCCTGCCCTTCGGCGGACTCGCCCGCTGGGCCATCCTGCTCCTGGCCCTCGGCGTCGGCACCCGGCTCGGGCAATGGTACGGCGACCGCACAGCGCCGGAGCGGCGGCGGCTCGGAAGGGCAGTGATGGTGCTCGCGGCTCTGATCGCGCTGCTGGGAGCGGGGCAGCGACTCGTGCTCGGAGCGCGCCGGGCGCTGGCTGCGGCCGGTCTGGGCCAGGCCCCCGCAGGAGTCCCCAGCGTCCTTCTCATCATCCTCGACACGGTTCGCGGGGCGAACCTGAGCCTCTACGGCTATTCCCGCCCCACGACCCCGGCGCTGGAGCAGTGGGGGGCGCAGGGCGTGGTCTTCGATCGCGCCATCGCCACCGCGCCCTGGACGCTCCCTTCCCACGGCACCCTGTTCACCGGCCGGCTGGGGAGCGAGCTCGGCGGCGACTGGCTCACCCCGGTGCGAGTCGGCCGGTCGAGTCTCGCCCAACTCTTCTATCGCCGCGGCTATGCAACTGCCGGGTTCGTCGGGAACCTGGCCTACGCCTCGTACGAGTCCGGGCTCACGCCGGGGTTCATCCGGTACGAGGATTACCCGGTCTCCTGGCGGCAGATCCTGCTCCACAGCCCCCTGGTTCAGACTGGCCTGGCGCGCGGCATCCACAATAGCCGGAATCTCCGGGCGGCGTGGCGGGTGCTCCGGCGGTTCGATCTCCAGGTCAAGCGCCGGCCGGCCAGCGAGTACAAGCCCGCCCGGGCGATCACCGACGCCTTTCTTGCGTGGCAGTCCCGCGCCGCGGGCCGGCCGTTCTTTGCGTTCCTCAACTATTTCGACGCCCACGATCCTTATCGGGCCCCGCGGGAGCTGCTGGCCCGATTCGCCCCGACGGGGAGGCCGGAGGATCGCTACGACGCGGCCATCGCCTACCTGGACAGCGAGCTGGACCGGCTGTTCCGGGCGCTCGAGCGGCGCGGCGTGCTGGACCGGACGGTGGTGGTGGTCACTTCCGATCACGGGGAGCAGTTCGGAGAACACGGGCTCCGGGGGCACGCCAACAGTCTCTATCTACCGGTGCTCGAGGTTCCGCTCCTCATCCGGTATCCGGCCCGGGTGCCGGCCGGCAGGCGGGTGGGGCGAACGGTCACCTTGCGGGATCTGCCGGCCACGATCATGGATCTGGCCGGGCTCGCAGCGATGTCCCTGCCCGGCACTTCGCTCGCGTGGGCCTGGGGTGAGCCCGTCACCGGCCCCCCGAGCCCCATCGTGGCCGAGGTGTCCAAATCCCTCTCCCAGAGCCGCACGGCCCGAAACGCGACCAGCTGGCTCCGGTCAGTCTTCGGCCAGCGGTTCCACTACATCACAGACAGTGCGGGGAACGAGGAGTTCTTCTTTTACGCCGCCGACAGCCTCGAGCTCAGGGATCTGGCGGAGGATCCCCGCTACCTCCGGGATCTGGACCGGTTCCGCCGCCTGCTCGACACGGTAGCTGCCCCGGCGGCGCCTCGCAGCGTGCCCGCCAGCACCGGCCAGGCCCAGGGCCGGCCGGCTTCCTGGTACGGCTGTTCCGCCGAGCTCACCGCTGCCCCGGCCCGAGCGGCGCATGGTGGGCCTCGAGCCACGCGCGGCCGAATTCCGGGCGATGAGCTGGCCAGTTTTCCATCTGCCAGGGCCCGTCCACGACGAAGCCTTTCCCGAGTTGCCCGGCCACCCGGAGCCGGAGGTTCGGCGCCGGGTTCGGAGTGCAGGGGATGGGAGTATCCCAGCAGCGATGATCCACCACGTGGAGCGACAGGCCGCTCCGCGTGACGTAGGTCCGGACCTCGGGGGCACGAGGAGTGTCCAACAGCGCAAGCGCCGGCCCCGGGAGCAGGAACAACTCGCTCAGCAGTCGGCGCCCCGGTGACCGCTGCAGGTCCTTCGGGTGGGGGGCCGCGAGGGGACGGAGCACGAGCACGCTGAGCCCCAGCAGCAGGACGCCGGTTCTCACCCCCCTTGCCACGGTGCTGCTCTCTGGTCGTTCCAGGAGCCAGACCAACGACGCCATCCCGACGCCGGCCCAGCACCACCCCACATCCCAGATGTACCGTGGCTCCGGAGCGGCGAGGAACCAGGCGGTGAACGCGGCCCCGATCGGCAAGAGCATCCACCAGGTCGCCGGGACCGGCTCCCGCCGCCAGACCAGGCCTGCCGCCAGGCTGAGCGCGCCCACGGCGATGGGGATCAGCAATTCGTAGGGGTTGTCGGTGGCGCTCTCGCGCCACCATTCGGGAAACCAGGCGGCGAGCCCGGCCTCGCCTCGCACCACTGGCGCGTTCTCGGTGCTGGCCCGGGCGGAGTGGGCGGCGAAGGCGTACTCCCCGTCGGCGTGCTCCGGCGGCGTGCGCCATGGCAGCGGCAGACTCACGAGCCGGCTGGGGAAGAGCGGGTACCCGCTCAGGATGGCACCACGCGCGGCCCACGTGCCACCCACCGCGAGCGCGGCCGCGGCCGCCCAGGCGATGGTCCGGCGGCGAAGCCCGGGGGCGCCCGCCGGCCGGCGTAGCCAGGCGAGCCCGCAAACCACGAGGCAGGTGGCGGCGAACACCGAGGCACTTAGCTTCATCGTGACGGCCAGACTCAGGAGCGCCGCGGTGGAAACCAGGTTGTATCCCTCGACCCGAGGATCCTCATCGGCACCGAGCAGGAGCCGGTGCGCTTCCACGGCACCGGCCAGTGTGGCGGCCGCGACGCCGGGCATCGTGACGAAGCTGGTCAACCAGTCGCTCACCGCCATGACGGCGGCCGGCACCAGGAGCAGGCTCTCGAACGCCGCCTGAACCCGTTTCCGCCCGGTGGTGCCTGCGACGCGTGTTAGGCCAGCGAGCCCCTGCCAGAGCAGGACCTGGATCAGGAGGCCGTTGGCCAGATGATAGGCACGGCCCCGCCAGGGGCCGGTGTCGAGCATCGCGTCGTACAGGAAGCCGGCGTTATTGAAGCCCAGCGGGCCGAACAGATTGGCCAGGCCCGGAACCGCGGGGAAGGCCTTGGCCCACAGGACACCCTGCCAGTGATAGAGCCCGGTGTCGGGGTTGAGAACGGGCGCCCGGCAAAGGTTGGCCACCCAGAGGGCGGCGAGCACGAGAGGGACGACGAACCACCGCGAGCGGCACCAGCGCTCCCCTCCGAGCAGGCTCCGAAGCTCGCGAGCGGAGGCCGCGAGGCTCGCTCCTCCAGCGCCTAGCACAACGAGGAGCGGAGCGCCGGTGACCGGAAGCACAAAGTTCCAGCAGAGGAGGAACAGCATGACGGCCGCCCAGCCGACCCAGCAGTCGGTAAAGAGGTCCCGCACCGCGCCCGGGGAGAGGCCGAAGCCGCGCCGTACCAGGATCCCGATACCGGTGAACCCGGCGGCCAGCACGACCTGGCTCACCAGGATCGCGAGTGTTCCGGCGAGCATTCCGAGCAGCATCGAGGGCCCTCCGAGGAGCGGAGCGAGACATCGCGGGACGGTCCATGACTGAGCAGGCGGCGCGATCCGGTGGCGCTGGGGCGTGGATCATCGAGCTGGTGCTGGTGGCTGGCGGGTCCGGTCTCGCCACCGGAGTGCTGCACGCGCTGATCACGCTGACCCGCCAAAAAGTAATGGGCCGGCTGGTGTGGTACAGTCGTGATCTGGTCTGGATGGTGCCGCTCGCGCAGGTGGTGCTGTTCCTGGCGCTGGTGCCGGGGCTGATCCTGGTCGGGCTGGTCTGGCGGCGGGCACGGAGTATCGGGCTCGGGGTAGTCTGCTTCGCGTTTCTGGGGGTGATATCGCTGCTCCTTCCCTTCGAGGGGCTGGCCCGATCGGCGGTGGCGCTCCTCGCGCTCGGGGTTGCGCTCCAGGTCAGGCGGCTGTACCTGACCACGAGCCTGGCAGCGCGCCGGCGGCTGGGCTGCGGAGCGCTTGGGCTCGCCGGGATTGTCGCGGTCGCGGCGGTGGGGCAGCGTCTCGAGGCCCAGCGCGAGCGCCGGGCGGCCCTCGCGGCGCTCCCGGCCGCAGGGTCCGGTGTGCCGAACGTGCTTCTCATCATCCTGGACACGGTCCGCGGCGCCAACCTGAGCCTCTACGGGTACCCCCGGCCCACCACGCCCGCTCTGGAGCGCTGGGCCGCCGAGGGCGTGGTGTTCGAGCGGGCGATCGCGTCGGCACCCTGGACCCTCCCGTCGCACGGGACACTCTTTACGGGCCGGCTGGGGAGCCGGCTGGGCGGCGACTGGCTCTCCCCGGTCCGGACCGGCGGGCAGAACCTGGCCCGTGCGTTCCAGTCTCGGGGTTACCTGACGGCGGGGTTCGTGGCCAACCTGCTCTACACGTCCTACGAGTCGGGGCTCTCCGACGGCTTTCTCTTCTACGACGACTACCCGCTGTCGCTGCGCCAGGTGATGTGGCACTGTCCCCTGGTCCAGACCGGGCTGTTCCGCGCCCTCGAGGCCAGCCGCTCCCCGCGCCACCTCTGGGCGGCGCTCCGCCGGTTCAACCTCAGGCCTTCCCGGCCGCCGGGCGACGACTACAAGCCCGCCGCCGCGATCACCGACGCGTTTCTCGCCTGGCAGGCGCGGCAGCCGGCGCGGCCGTTCTTCGCCTTCCTCAACTATTTCGACGCGCACGGGCCGTATCGGGCCCCGGCCGAGTTTCAGGCCCGGTTCTCAGCGGGCGGCGGCGAGATGGACCGCTACGACGCCGCGATCGCCTATCTCGACTCGGAACTCGACCGGCTGTTCCGGGCGCTCGCGGCGCGCGACCTGCTGGACCGGACCCTGGTGGTGGTGACCTCCGACCATGGCGAGCACTTCGGCGAGCACGGCCTCAAGGGACACGCCAACAGCCTCTACCTGCCCCTGCTCCAGGTTCCCCTCCTCCTGCGCTACCCGCCCGGTGTCCCGGCCGGCCTCCGGGTGATGGCACCGGTCGGGCTGCAGGACCTCCCTGCCACGGTGCTCGATCTGGCCGGTGCCGGAACGGTGCCGGGCATCCCGGGAAGGTCGCTGGCCAGGTACTGGGCGGATTCCGCTCCGGTCCCGGCGCCGATCGTGGCGGAGCTGAGCCGCGGGCGCAACGTGGACTCGACCTTCCCCAACGCGCACACCTGGCTCCAATCGGTGCTGGATGACCGCTACCATTACATCCGGGACGGGCTGGGGCGCGAGCAGCTCTTCGCGTATCATGACGATCCGGGCGAGGCCAGCGATCTGGCGCGGACCCCGGCCCGGGCCGAGGCCCTCCGCCGGTTCCGCACCCTGCTCGACCGCGTGGCTGGCACCCCAGAGGCTCCATGACCGCCCCCCAACATCTCCGCACCGCGGTGCTCACCTGGACCGGTGCCGGCCTCAGCTTCGATGCTGCGGCTCCTGGCGGCCCGGCGGTCAGGCTGGACGGCGACGGGGCCGAGGGACCGAGCCCGGTGGTGACTCTCCTCGCCGCGGCGGGAGCGTGCGCCGGCGCCGACCTGGTCGAGATCCTGCGCAAGATGCGGGTGGACCTTCGGGCCTGCCGGATCGAGGTCGAGGGCGAGCGGCGGCCGGACCACCCCCGCCGCCTGGTCCGGATCCGGTTCCGGTTCAGCCTCCGGGGCGACGGTCTCGACGAGACCAGGGCCCGCCGGGCGATCGAGCTCTCGCTCGAGAAATACTGCTCAGTGGTGCACTCGCTCGCGCCTGACATTCCCATTGCCTACGAGCTGGATTCGGGGTGATGCGGCCCCGGAGCGCCGCCCTCCTGCTCGGGGTCCTGTTTCTCGGCGCGGTTCCCCTGGCCGCCCAGCGTGCCTGGGAGTTCGGGGCAGGCGGGCTGGTCCTGCTCGCGGACCCGGCGAGCGCGGGGGCCGGAGTGTACGGGGCGGTGAGACTGGAAGGAAGACTCCGACTCGCGGCGCTCGCGGTGGCCGGCGCGGAGAACGGCGCCGCCCGAGCCCGCGGGGAGGTTCTCGCGCACTTCCTGCTCGCCCCCGCCGCCCGGCGCGGCGCCGGCGCGTACGGGATCGGCGGGGTGGCCTTCGCGTCTGGTTCGCGGGACCGAGGGTACCTGGTGCTCGGGCTCGGGCTCGAGGCGGCGCCCGCCACCCGTTCGGGTTGGGCAGTCGAAGCCGGTGTCGGAGGCGGGGTCCGAATCGCGGCCGGCTACCGGTGGCGCTGGTTCCGCGGCCGGGGAGCCTGAGGTGGCGCCAGGGCGCCGGTATCAGATAGCAACGCCCCGGGAGCGCGCTCCCGGGGCGGGGTCAGCCAGAGGCGCGCGGCAACTCAGTTGACCGACGCAGGCTGCCGGTTCACCACCGGCTGGCAGAACCGCTCGCCCAGTTGCCGGAGCTGGGCCAGCTGCTCCTCGCTCAGCGCCTCGTAGCGCTCGGCCAGGTAGAGCATGGTGTCGTCGAACCACTCCTTCTGGTGCTCCGGCAGCGCTTCCAGCACGCCGCAACGCACGATGTGGCTGAACAATTCGTCGCGGGCCTGATCGAAAAGCCGGGAGGTGGGCGGTTCGCGGCGCGCCTTGGCCTTGGACATGCAGGAACTCTCCAGTGAGGCTGGTTGAACCTCGGGCAATATACACCCGCGCCGCGCCGCGCCGCAAACGGCGCTCCGCTCCCGCCCGGCCTCTCGGCTCGATTACATTACCGGGCCGAGCCGCTCCCTGCGGCGCGGGCCTTCCCCGTTCCGGCGCCGGCGACCGGCGAGGCCTATGGGCGAGCACGACGAAATCTACGGCCGAGCGCGCGAGGAGCAGCTGCTCGAGCTGCTGCGCCATCTCGCCGAGCGGATCCGGGAGCTGGACCGGCAGGGCCGATTGCTGCAGGCCGCCTCCGAGCTCCAGCGGCTGCTGGGCGATGCCCGGAGCGAGCTGTTCCACTACGAAGTCCGTTCCACCTACGACACGCCGGAAATCGCCGAAAGCCGCCGGATCGTCGAGGAGGCGAAACGGGCTTCCTTCGACCAGGACGAGCCGGAGGACGATGAGCCATGGCGGCCCCGCACGACCGAGGACTGAGCGGATTCTATCTGGCGATCGGCACCGTGGCGCTGGCGGGGGCCGGCCTGCTCGGCTACCTGGTGCTCCGCCGCCCTCCGGCCAGTATCCCCGCGAACGTGGTCGTGACCGCCGCGGACACGGCGGGGTTTCGGGGCTACGTCCTCGGGGCCGACTCCGCGCCGCTCGAGGTCACCGAGTACGCCGACTACCAGTGTCCCGCCTGCCAGCAGTTCGCCCTGGTGCAAATGCCCTCGATCGAGGAGCGGCTGATCCGCACCGGCCGGGTGCGCTGGCGCTACCGCGATTTCCCCCTCGACCAGATCCACCGCCACGCCCGGCTCGCGGCCCACGCGGCGGCCTGCGCCGCCGATCAGGGGCGCTACTGGGAGATGCATCGCCGGATCTATCTGGGCCAGCCCGAGTGGAGCGCCGAGCGGGATGCGACGGGCAGGTTCCGGAGCTACGCCCGCGAGCTGGGCCTCGATCCCGCAGCCTACGACGCCTGCATGCGGGCCGCCACCCACGCCGGGCGCATCGAGGCCAGCAAGCGGGAGGGCGAGCGGTTGGGGGTACCGTCCACCCCGACGTTTCTCATCGGCGGGCGGCTCTATTCCGGCACGGGCACGGTGACCTACGACATCCTCAAGGGAATGCTCGATTCGCTGGCCCGAGTCGGCGCGCGCTGATCGCCTGACGCCATGAAGTACTGGATGGCGGCGGCGCTGCTGAGCCTGACAGGGTTCTTCGTCGCGCTGTACCTCTATCTCTGGAAGCTCGGGCTCGTCGGGACCCTGGCGTGCGGGACCGGCGCCTGCGAGGCGGTGCAGCTCAGCCCCTACAGCCGCTTCCTCGGGATCGAGGTGCCGCTGATCGGCGCGGTGGGATACCTGACCCTCTTCCTCGCGAGTCTGATCGGCCTCCGGCGGCCGGAGGATCGGCGGTGGGCCGCACTCCTCCTCGGCCTCTCCAGCGGGGCGCTCCTCTTCACGCTCTATCTCCAGTACCTCGAGTTCTTCGTGATCGGGGCCGTCTGCCGCTGGTGCCTGGTTTCGGCGGCCCTCGTGGTCCTGATCTTCGTCGCGAGCCTGCTCGCCTGGCGCCGGCGCTCCGTCCCGGCGCGGGTCCCGTGAGCCACGCTGCGGCGGCCGCCGCCCCCGCCGCTCCGGCCGCCTCGGGCCGGCGCCTGGCCCTGCTGTCGCTGGCCGCACTCGGGGTGGTGTACGGCGATATCGGCACCAGCCCACTGTACGCCATCAAGGAGTGCTTCGGGCCGCACGGCACCGCGCCCACCCGCGACAACGTCATCGGCGTGCTGTCGCTGATCCTCTGGTCCCTGAACTTCGTGGTGTCCTTCAAGTACATCGCGCAGGTGATGCGAGCGGACAACAAGGGCGAGGGCGGCATTCTCGCCCTGATGGCCCTGGTGCGCGGGGGCACGGGCGGCAGGACGGAGTGGCGCCGCCGGCTCATCCTGGTGGGACTTTTCGGCGCGGCGCTGCTCTACGGCGACGGCATCATCACGCCGGCCATCTCGGTGCTGGGCGCCGTCGAGGGCCTGGCCATCGCCACCCCGACCGTGACCCACTGGATCGTGCCCGTCACGGTGCTCATCCTGGTGCTGCTCTTCGCCTTTCAGTCCCACGGCACCATGCGGGTGGGGAAGTCCTTCGGCCCGGTCATGATCGTCTGGTTCCTCGCCATCGCGGCGCTCGGCGTGCGCGGCATCGCGATGGAACCCGGCGTGCTGGCCGCCCTCAACCCGTGGTACGCGGTGGAGTACTTTCTCCGCAACGGGGTCCACGGGCTGGTGATCCTGGGCGCGGTGGTGCTGGTCTTCACCGGGGGGGAGGCCCTCTACGCCGACATCGGGCACTTCGGCGCCCGCCCCATCCGCCTCGCGTGGTACGGCTTCGTGCTCCCGGCGCTCACCCTCAA
>JBBIMQ010000079.1:8928-9875 GCA_037444345.1 Gemmatimonadota bacterium
CGGCCAGGGAGCGCTCCTGCTCCGGAGGCCGGCGGCGGCCAGGAACCCCTTCTACGAACTGGTGCCTGAATCGCTCCTGCTCCCGATGCTGGTCGTCGCCACGGCCGCCGCCATCGTGGCCTCGCAGGCGCTCATCTCCGGCGCCTTTTCCCTCACCCAGCAAGCTGTACAGCTCGGCTATTCGCCCCGGGTCACCATCAAGCACACCTCGGCCGGCCAGCGCGGCCAGATCTATATCCCCGAAGTGAACTGGGGCCTGGCGGCCGCCTGCGTGTGGCTGGTGCTCGAGTTCCGGTCCAGCTCGAACCTGGCCGCCGCCTACGGCGTCGCGGTGACCGGAACGATGACCATCACCACCATTCTGTTCGCCCGGGTGGCGAGAGACCGGTGGCACTGGTCGCGACTCAAGGTCTGGCTCCTGGGCGGTCTGTTCCTCGCCGTGGACCTGCCCTACCTGGGCGCCAACATGCTCAAGTTCCGCATGGGTGGCTGGTTCCCGATCGCGGTGGCCGCGGTGGTCTTCACCTTGATGACCACCTGGAAGCTCGGGCGGATCCGCCTCTCGCGCATCATGGAGGACAACGCGCTCCCGATCGAGCTGTTTCTCCACGATGTGGCTCGCCGCATCCCGGCCCGGGTGCCCGGGACGGCGGTGTTCCTGACGCGGAGTGCCGCCGCGGTGGCGCCCCCGGTCCTGCTCCACCACGTCAAGCACAACAAGGTGCTCCACGAGCAGGTGATTCTGCTCTCGATCCTCACCGAGGAAGTCCCCCACGTCGAGGAGGAGGACCGGATCGCCTGCACCGATCTGGGCCAGAAGTTCTGGTCGGTGCAGGTGCGGTACGGGTTCATGGAATCCCCCAACATTCCCGAGGTCATGCAACGCCTCCAGGCCTGGGGGATCTCGGTGCGCCCGCTGGACACGACCTACTATCTGGGGCGCGAGA
>JBBIMQ010000080.1:0-9826 GCA_037444345.1 Gemmatimonadota bacterium
CGGCATCACCCACCTGGGCGGCACCATCCTCGGGACGACGAATCGGGGCAACCCGTTCCGCTGGGCGACCACCGACGCCCACGGCCAGGTGGTGGAGGTGGACCGGTCGGACGAACTGATCGCGGCCTTCATGGCGAGCGGGTTCGACGCGCTCATCGCGATCGGC
Source organism: Gemmatimonadota bacterium (assembly GCA_037444345.1). Classification (GTDB taxonomy): domain Bacteria; phylum Gemmatimonadota; class Gemmatimonadetes; order Gemmatimonadales; family GWC2-71-9; genus JADJOM01. The sequence goes on from JBBIMQ010000080.1 coordinate 167, forward strand.
GGGGAAGGGAGCCTCAAAATCGCGTACGATCTGTGGTGCAAGGGGATGCCGGTGGTAGGAGTGCCCAAGACGATCGACAACGACGTCTCGGGCACCCTGGCCACGTTCGGGTTCGATACCGCGGTCAATACCGCGACCGATGCGATTGACAAGCTCCACTCCACCACCGAGAGCCACGAGCGGGTGATGGTGGTGGAGCTGATGGGGCGCAACGCGGGCTGGATCGCGCTCCACAGCGGGATCGCGGCGGGGGCGGACGTGATTCTCATTCCCGAGGTGCCCTTCGACATCGAGAAGGTTTGCCAGAAGGTGATCGAGCGGGAACAGCGAGGGCGCCGCTTCAGCATCGTGGTGGTTGCCGAAGGGGCGAGGCCGGCGGGAGGAGACACGGTGCTGGTGGAGCGCCGCGCGGCCGGCACGGTGGATCGCCTGGGGGGCATTGGTTCGCTGGTCGCCCGCGCCATCGCCGACCGCACCGGGAAGGAGACCCGGAGCCTCGTGCTCGGCCACCTTCAGCGGGGTGGGTCCCCGACCACGTTCGACCGGCTTTTGGGGCTGCGCTTCGGCGCGGCGGCGGTGCGGGCCGTGGCCGATCGCGCCTTCGGAACCATGGTGGCGCTTGCCCCGCCCACCATCAGCCGCGTACCCCTGGCCGAGGTGGTCGGCCGCCCCAAGAACGTGCCGCTCGACAGCGACACGGTGCTCACGGCGCGAGAGCTGGGGATCAGCCTGGGAGACTGACAGAGGAGTGCACGAGGCCCGGCGGGCCGGCAGAGGGCCGTCCCGCCGGGCCTTCGAACTCCTGGTATCTTCTCTCCCCATGCCCCTGCCTCCCTATCCCCCGACCCCGATCCGGTCTGTGGTTGACGTGCTCCACGGCCAGGCGATCCCGGACCCCTATCGCTGGCTGGAAAACGGTGACTGCGAGGAGGTGCGGCGATGGACCCGGGCGCAGAATGCCTACACCGAGGCCTACCTGGAGCGGGTGGCGGAGCGGCCGGCGCTCAGGGCCCGGCTGGCCGAGCTCTTGGCCATCGGGGGGCTGAGCGTGCCGACGCCCGCGCGGGGGCGGTACTTCTACCAGCGGCGGGACGGCGACGAGAATCAGCCCGTGCTCTACGTTCGGGAGGGATCGGGGGCGCCGGACCGGGTGCTGCTGGATCCCAACGCGCTCGATGCTTCCGGCACCACGGCGCTGGACTGGTACTTCCCGAGCGAGGACGGGAGTCTCCTGGCGTACGGCCTCTCCCGAGACGGCAGCGAACAGAGTGTGCTGCACGTGCTGGAAGTGGCCACGGGCCGACGACCGGATCCCCGGGACCCGCTCGGCCGAGCTCGCCTGGCTCCGGGACGGGACGGGCTTCTTCTACACTCGCTCGCCGCTTCCCGGGGAGGTTCCCGAGGACGAGCTCCATTACCACCGAGCCATCTATTTCCATCGGCTGGGGCATCACCCGGCTCGCGACCTGCTGGTCTTCAAGCCGGCAAGGAAGGAGCACTGGCCCGGCGTGGCCCTGTCGCCCGACGGGCGCTGGCTCATCGTGACCGTGGCGAGGACCTTCGATCAGCACGATGTCTTTCTCAAGGACCTCGCGGCCGGCGGCAACTTCGTGCCCCTGGTGAGGGACCTGCCGTTTGCCTTCGAGGTGGAGATCGTGAGGGACCTGATCTACATCCATACCAACCTCGACGCCCCCAACTACCGGCTGTTCGTGGCACCGGCTGCCGATCCGGTCCGGCGTCGCTGGCGCGAAATCGTGCCGGAGCGCCAGGGCGCGGTGCTGAATGGCGTGAAGGTGGTCGGGGAGGTGCTCGCGCTGAGCTACCTGGAGCGGGCCTGCTCGCGGCTCCGGCTTGCCGGCCTCGACGGCAACGTGACCCGAGAGATCGAGCTCCCCACCCTGGGGACCGTTTTCGGGTGGGATGGCGAGTGGGACGGGGAGGAACTGTTCTACGGGTTCTCCTCCTTCAGCGTGCCGCCCTCGGTGTATCGAGTGGATCTCCGCAGCGGCCGGCAGGAACTCTGGCGCCGGGTGGAGGCGGACCTCGATTCCGACGCCTTCGAGGTCGAGCAGGTCGCCTATCCGTCTCGGGACGGGACGGAGGTGACCATGTTTTTGGTCCGCCCGCGCGACCTGATCCGGGACGGGGCGCGGCCGGTGTACCTCACCGGGTACGGCGGGTTCGCGGTGAGTCTGACCCCATCGTTCTCGCGCTCGCTGCTGCTCTGGCTCGAGCGGGGCGGGATCGTCGCCATGCCGAACCTCCGGGGCGGGGGGGAGTACGGCGAAGCCTGGCACCGGGCGGGTATGCTCGAGCGCAAGCAAAACACGTTCGATGATTTCATCGCGGCCGCGGAGTGGCTCATCGAGGAGGGCTACACCAGGCCCGATCGGCTGGCCATCGCCGGCGGGTCCAACGGCGGTCTCCTGGTCGGGGCGGCGGTGACGCAGCGGCCCGAGCTGTTCCGTGCCGCGGTGCTCCAGGTCCCGCTCCTCGACATGCTGCGGTATCACAAGTTCCTGATCGCCCGGCTCTGGCTGCCGGAGTACGGCGATCCGGAGCACCCGGAGCAGTTCCGGTGGCTCCGGGCCTACTCGCCCTACCATCGGGTGCGGGAAGGCGTCGCCTACCCCGCGGTGCTCCTGGCCACGGCCGAGAGCGATTCCCGCGTGGACCCCATGCATGCGCGCAAGATGGCCGCCCGGCTCCAGGCGGCGAGTGCCAGCGGCCGGCCGGTGCTCCTCCGGCTCGAGCCTCGGGCGGGCCATGGCGCGGGCAAGCCGATATCCAAGGTGCTCGATGAACTGGTGGATACCTGGAGTTTTCTGTTCCAGGAGCTGGAGGTATCATCCGAGCCCTGGACCAAGGGTCCCGGATCGACGCCTGGCCGCAGCGGCAACGCGCTGCACCAGCCGGGCCAGTGATGCTGCCCGGCACGCGCGCGTGTCAGGCCCGGGCCGTCCTGCTCACCGCCCGTCGCTCGGGCTTGCCCTGTGCTGAACTCCCCGAGGATCCCCTCGCGGGCTCCGCGACCGAGGAGACGTCCCATGGAACCTGTGGCTCCTGTCCCGATCGGCATGTCGCACCCGAGCCGCTGGCTGGCGGTGCTGCGCATCTGCGTCGGGCTCTACTTCGTGAAGGCACTCTGGTCGAAGTTCGACCTCGTCTTGCTGGGCGGTGTCGTGCCGTGGCTAGGCGTGGAGGCGCGCTGGGTGGAGGTCATGCCCGGCATCGTGGCCCGGCACGCGGCGGAGAATCCTATCCCGTTCTACCGCCACTTCCTGGAGCAGACGGTCCTCACCCATCCCTTGCTGTTCGCCCGGCTCACCGCCTGGGGCGAGTGCCTGGTGGGTCTCAGCCTCACGTTCGGGCTCTTCGCCGGCCTTGGCGCTCTGGGCGGATTCTGGCTCAGCCTCAACTATGGCCTGTCGAGCCAGCATCTCTCGCCCGCCTCGTTCGGGTTCCACTATCTGCTGGTCGTGGTGATGGCGGTGCTCTTCCTCGCCCGCTCGGGGCGGGCGCTGGGGCTGGACGCGTGGATTGCCTGGCGCTGGCCGGGTAGCTGGGTCACCCGGCGGCCGATCGCATGACGGATGGCGCACCGCGCGACGGCCCGTCGCCGCGGGCCGATCACGGACCGAGGGAGACCCTCCCCACCGCCACGCCCCAGGGAATCGTCCCGGCGGGGATTCGCTTTGCCACCTGCATGGTTTCCGTGTTCACCACGGTGACGTCGTTGCCCGGTCCGTTGGCAGTGTAGAGCTTGCGGCCGTCCAAGCTGAGGGCGATTCCCCAGGGCCGCTGCCCCACCGCGACCGTCGCGACAATGGAATCCGTGGCGGGATCGATCGCCGAGACCGTGCCCCCACGGCCGTTGGACACATAGACCCGGCGGCCGTCCGGCGCCACGGCGATCCCCATGGGTCGCGAGCCCTCCGGCATCGCGATGACCCGCACCACCTCCCGCCGCCGCATGTCAATGACGGAAACCGTGCCGCTCACCTCGTTCGCCACGTAGGCGCGCGAGCCGTCGGGAAGAAACCCGATCGAGCGAGGGCGCTTTCCCCTGGTATCGATGGCCCCGACCACCTTGCCGGTGGTCACCTCCACGCCGGTGATGTTGTGATCGGTCTCCCCGGTCACCCATACCACCTTGCCGTCCGGCTGGAGCGTCACCCCCTCGGGCTCCCTTCCCACCCGCACATTGGCCACTGGTCTTCCGGTCTCGAGATCCACGATCGAGGCCGAATCGGCGTCCTCGTTGGAGACGAAGAGCCGCCTGCCGTCGGGCGAGATGTCGAAGGTCTCGGGGTCGGAACCCGCGGGGATGACCTTGACGGTGCGCCGGCTGGCGACGTCCACCACCGCGACACCGTCCTTGGATTTGTCGGCCTGGAGCTTGTCGCATTCCTCATCCGGCATGGTGGGCGGGCACTTGGGGGAGCCGGAGAGGGCGACATAAACTGCCCTGCCGTCGGGGCTCACCTTCACCCCGCGGGGCCGGGTGCCGACCTCGATCGTGGCGATCAAGGTGTCGGCCGAGGCGTCTATGATGGAGAGGTTGCGGGAGTCCTCGTTGCTGACAAAGACCCACTCCCCCGTCCCGGTGGCAGCCGCCGCGGCTTCGTTGCCGGGTTTGCCGTCCCCGGCTCGGCAGGCGGCGACGACCGCCAGGGCCGCGAGGGTGGGCGTGGTCGTTCGCAAATCCATCGGTCTGCTCTCGGTTGGGGTGTGCGACGAACCGGGTGCGGTGCCTGCCTGCGGCAACCTCACCTGGCGAAGCCGCTGTCCGGGGGCGGGCTCGCCCCCTCGCTCGCGGGTTCGGTGGGCCCTCGACCGGCGGCATGGGGAGAGAGCCGGTGGCGCTGGCGCAGCGAAAGCCCGCTCTGCCGACCGGTCACGGGGCGGGCCCGAACACCGCCTTGTCGCGGTTCTTGGCGAGCTCCAGGCCCTTGACCTGATCCAGCCCCCTGGCGCCGGTGAGGATGGCCCCGGAGAGGTCCGCGTAGGCCAGGGTGGCACCGGTCAGGTCGGCGCCGGTCAGATCGGCCCCGACGAGCTCGCTGTTGGAAAGTTCCGCGCCGGCCAGCCGGCTTCCCTTGAGGCTGGCGTAGGAGAAGTCGGCCTTGTACAGGTTGGCCTCCGTCAAATCGGCGCCCGAGAGGTCGGCGCTCACGAACTGGGCACGCATGACGCCCATGGACTGGTTGCCCGGATCGGCCCCGATGTTGGCCCGCTCCAGGCGAGCGCCGACCAACCTGGCCTTCCGCAGATACCCGATAATACGCGCACCCCGGAGATCCGCCTCGCTCAGGTCGGCCCCTTCCAGAATGGTGGCGAAGAGGCTCGCGTTGCGGAGGGTGGCGTTACGGAAGTCGGCCCGCCGCAGGGTGGCGCCGTCAAGGGTGGCGCCGCTCAGGTCGGCGCCGACGAGCACGGCGTCGGTCAGGTCGCATGAAAAGAGGTTGGCGCCGGCCAGGTTCGCGCCTGCGAGCCGGGTCCCGGTGAGCTCGGCGCGGCGAAAGTCGGTCCCGCGGAGGTCGAGGCCGGAGAGGTCCGCTCCCGCGAGCCCCGTCCCTCCCGCCGCGATCCGGCGTCTGACCTCCTCGGCGTCCAGCCTGGCACCCGCCGCGTCTGCTCCCGCCTGGAGCGGCGCGAGCGGCGTTGCGCCGAGCGCCTCGGCGATCCGCTGGGCCAGATACTGGGCACCGCGGATCACGGCGTCCCGGCTCGCTTCCCCCAGCTGCACCTTGCGCTCGGCTACGAGCAGGGTGTCGGTGGCGAGATCCAGGACCCAGGTCGCCAGGCGCCAGCCCTGGCCCGCCGGGCTCGAGAGTTCGGCCCACGCAGCCCAGCGCGCGCCCAGCATCGAGGCGGCGGTGCCGGCGCACTCGCGATCGCCGCAGCCCCCGGCGGTCGCGTGCATCGCGGCCATGGCCGCGGTGGCGAGGGAGTCGAGCAACTGGAAGGACTCGTACCGCCTGAGTTCGCGCCGGAGGCTGGCCGTGGCGGCTGCTGCCAGCGCCGGGGCCGGCGCGGCCTGGCGCGTGGTCACATCGAACAGGACGAGCCGGGGCGGGTCCTGGGCCGCGCCGGGCCGGGCGAGGGCCGCCAGGGCGGCAATGGCAAAAGGGAAGGCGGGACCTTTCATGGCGTAGCTCCGAAAGACGACGGGACCGCGCGCGCGGTCCCGTACCCGGCCAGTGTCGGGGTGCTGTGGCCTCAGCCTTCTCGCACGGCCGGACGGCCGATGCCGATCTTGCCGTCGGCGCGCCCCTTCAGGTACTTGTAGATCTTCTGGATCTTGTCCATTTCCAGTCCCAGCGCGCACCAGGACGGCATGCCCTTCTCGGGCCGGCCGGCACAGACGGTGGTGATGAACGATTCCGGGGTCGGGATGGTGCCGTCGTCCTTGAGCGACACCACGAGGGCCGGCGCGAACGAGGTGCCCACCCCGAATTCTCCGTGGCAGCGCGAGCAGTTGAGTTCGTACTGCTTCCACCCGTTGTAGGTGTCCAGGTCCACGGTGTCCCTGGGTGGCCGGTGGTACGGGTCAGCCTGTTGGGCCCGAGCGGAAGTGGCCGCGCCCGTCACGATCACGCCGACGAACGCAGCGGTGCGGCACATCGAGCGAATGACGGAACGACTCATGCGCGGCTCAATCCTTTCCGGTGAAGGGTCGGTCAGGGCGCGGGCGTCAGGGCGCCGACCCGCCTGGCGGTGTCGGCAGGAAGCGAGAGCAGCGGCACGCCGAACTCCTCGAGGATCCCGCGAACTTCGGATCCCTTGGCGTCGAGGAAGCGCTGCAGGCTGTCGCGCAGGGCGCGCTCCCGGCGGCGCGTGGCCATGCCCATGCTGAACTGGAACGGGATCCCGCTCACCGAATCGTCCTCCAGTGGGGTGAGCACCAGGTCCGCGCCGAGTTGCTTGGCGTAGTATCCCGCGATCGGCCCCCAGACGATGGCCAGATCCACCGTGCCGTCAATCACCGCCTTGATGATGTCTTCCGGGTGGTCATGCCCGCCGACAAACACCGTGCCGAATCCCACCAGGTTGCCGACCACTCCGTGGGCCGAGAGGGCCATGGCGGGCGGCGAGTTCTCGGCGTCGTTGGCGTACACGTGGACCCCGATCTTGAGGGTCTTGAGCCGGGGATCGTCGAGGGAGCGGATGTCGAGCCCGCGGTCGCGGCGCGTGACGATCACGTAGCTGGTGCGGTAGTAGGGCCGCGTCACCCCGGCCAGCTCGTAGCCGGCGGGCGCCTGGATCAGCACGTCGCAGTACAGCCCGTTGAGCATCCGGGCGAGGCCCCGGGGTGCCGCCCACCAGACATATTCCAGGCGGCTGTTCCAGGTCCGTGCCAACAGCTCGGCGAGCTTGTTCTCCAGGCCCTCGCCCTTCTGGTTGGAGAACGGCATGTTCTCGGGGTCGGCGCAGACCCTGAGCAGCCCCGGCGTGAGAGGGGCCGGACGCTGGGCGCCAAGCGGGGCCGCGGGGAGGGCGAGTGCGGCAAGCAGGCCAGCCAGGGCTGGGGCCCGGGCGACGAGGGAGAGCTTCATGTGACTCCTGCACTTCCGGCAGGGCTCCAGGGTCGAGCCCCACCTTGCGACCGCGAGTGACGACAATACAGGGGCGGGTCGGGTGACCCGCCCCTGTTCATTGTACTGCGGTGTTCTGGTGCTGTGTAGGGGCGGGGCCACCAGGTGCCCCCGCCCCTACCCGGACAGCTAGAGACCGAAGACGGTCAGCACGCCGCCCTGAGTGGAGAACTGCCCGGCGTCGCCGAAGGCGCCCAGCGCGCCGAGTCCCGCCGTGGGATCTTCAGCGCCAATGCCAGCCGCGACACCGATCCCCGCCCAGCCGCCGATGCCCGAGAGGACGGCCACATACTGCTTGCCATTCGGGGCCCGGTAGGTCATCGGGTTGCCGATGATGCCGGAGGGAGTCTTGAACTTCCAGAGGACCTTGCCGGTCTTCTGGTCAACGGCCTTGAGCCAGCCTTCCATGGTGCCGTAGAAGACCAGCCCGCCGGCGGTGGTGAGGGCGCCGCCATAGGCCGCCAGATTCTCCTTGATCTCCCACACCACCGACTGCGCCCGGTCCTTGCCCGGGGTCGGATCCCAGGCGAAGAAGCGGCCGCGGTGCCCACCGGGGCCCGGGAACATCCGCACGATGGCGCCCACGTAGGGCTGGCCGCGGGTGTACTTCACCTCGACGCCCTCGTAGTCCATGCAGATGTGGTTGGCCGGGACGTAGAACAGCCCGGTGATCGGCGAGTAGGCCGCGGGCTGCTGGTCCTTGAAGCCGATCGCCGCGGGGCAGATGCCCTCGGTGTTCTTCTTCGAGGTCGTCCCGTACTTGGGATCCCGGATCGGGAGGCCCGTGGTGAGGTCAATCTGCTCCTTGGCCCAGTTGACCGGCCCGTAGGCCACCGCCTTCACCAGCTTGCCGTTGGTCCGGTCAATGGTGTAGGCGAAGCCGTTCCGGTCGAAGTGCTGGAGCAGCTTCTGCCCGCCCTTCTCGAAGAGGATGTTCTCGTTGACGCCGTCATAGTCCCACTCGTCGTGCGGCGTCATCTGATAGATCCACTTCACCTTCCCCGTGGTGGGGTTGCGGGCGAAGATGGACATGGACCACTTGTTGTCGCCCGGCCGCTGATCGGGGTTCCAGGTGCCGGGGTTCCCGACGCTGTAGTAGAACAGGTCGAGTTCGGGGTCGTAGCTGTACCAGCCCCAAGTGGTCCCGCCGCCCCGCTTCCACTCGTCACCCCGCCAGGTGGTCACACCGAGGTCCTTGCCCTTGTGCGAAGCGTAGTTCGCGTTGGCATCGCCCTCGAGCAGGACTTCGCTGTCCGGGCCGGTCGAGTAACCGGTCCAGAGGTGCTTGCCGGTGTTGGCGTCGAAGGCCGACACCCGGCCGCGCACCCCGAACTCACCACCCGAGATGCCGGCGATGACGATGTCCTTGATCACGATCGGCGCGTTCGTCATCGTGGCGCCCTGGGTGTACTTGATCGCCTCTTCCTGCGAACCGCTCTTCGCCGGGTGCTGCGCCTTCCAGAGCTCCTTGCCGGTCTTGGCATCGAGCGCCAGCAGCTCGCCCTGCAGCAGCTGGATGTAAATCTTCCCGCTCGGGTGATAGGCCGTGCCACGGTTCACCAGGTCGCAACAGGCGATCGGGATCGCGTCCGGGTTCTGGTTGGGGACATGCTTCCAGATCATCGGCGCGCCCTCCTTGGACAGGTCGAGCGCGTAGACGATGTTCGGGAACGAGGTGTGGACATACATCACGTTCCCGATCACCAGCGGGTTGCCCTCGTGACCGCGAAGGGTACCCGTCGAGAACGTCCAGGCCGCCTTGAGATTGGCGACGTTGGACGTGTTGATCTGGGCCAGCGGGCTGAAGCGCTGGAGGCTATAGTCCCTGCCCGTCATGTGCCATTCGCCCTCCGGCGCATTCCGGGTCCAAGCCCCGGAACGGGCCTGGGCGTCGGCCGACGAGGCGACCAGGGACAGGAGCCCCAGCACCAGTCCGCCAGACACCATGCTGCGGGTGATACGCTTCATAGGCGACCTCGCGATGAAGGGTGAGCCAGCAGCCAGAAAGCTGCTGATCAGCTCAGGGATGCTCTCTCCGCAGTCCATGCCGGCGAAACAC
>JBBIMQ010000081.1:0-9546 GCA_037444345.1 Gemmatimonadota bacterium
GGGTTGCCCACGGGCCCCGCAACACCCCGGGGGGCCGCCGGGCCCGGCGGCCCGGGGGGCGGGGGGGGGGCCCCGGGGCCCCGGCGGCGGGGGGGGGGTCGAACCAGATGGCCAGGACGGGGGCAGCGGGAGGGATCTCCACCCATCCCTGGGCGGGGGAATCCAGGCGACCGGCTCCGAGCGCCTGGATTCGTGCGATGGTCCCCGCGTCTTGTCCCCTCTCCGGGGTCTCATTACCCTCCCTGTGAGCCGCTCCGGAGGAGACCATGGGTCAGCCGCAGCCGCCGCCGGTTCCTCCCCTGCCCGAGGCTCCAGCCGCACGTCACCTGGGCGACCTGGCGCGGAGCCAGACCCGCTGGAGCGTCTATCTGGAGACGCGGACGGTGGGCACCCTGGCGCAGGGCCGGCTCCACTTCGTGGAAGGCTCCCGGCACCGGAGCACGGGCTGGATTTTCCGCGAATGGACGGAGCAGGACATCGTGGAGCGGTTCAACGAGTTCAGTCCCATCGAGCTGTGGAAGATCCTCGAGAGTTTGAGTTGAGCGTTACCCGTCCAGTTCTTGCCGAGTTTCCCCGCCACCTGACCGGGGTCAGCAAAGCCGACATCCTGAAGCTCGCCGACGAGTTCCAGGTGGACTTCATGCGGCTCATGTTCACCGATATCCTCGGGGTGAACAAGAACGTCGAGGTGCCGAAGAGCCAGTTCGAGAAGGCCCTCGACGGAGAGATCATGTTCGACGGATCCTCGATCGAGGGGTTCGTGCGGATCGAGGAGAGCGACATGCTGCTCAAGCCGGACCTGGAGACCTTCCGGATCCTTCCGTCGGATGCCGAGGGGGGGCGGGGGGCCCGGTTGCTGTGCGACATCTACACGCCAGACCACGAACCGTTCCCCGGTTGCCCCCGCCTTACGTTGAAGCGGCAGATCGCCAAGGCCAAGTCGCTCGGGTACAGCATGATGGCGGGGTGCGAGGTGGAGTTCTTCCTCTTCGAGCGCCAGCCAACCGGGGACCCGACGACGAGCACCCACGACAGCGGGAGCTACTTCGATCTCACTCCGGTGGACAAGGGCGAGGAGCTGCGCCGCAAGATCGTCAACGACCTGGAGATGATGGGGTTCGAAGTGGAGGCGGCCCACCACGAGGTGGCGCCCGGCCAGCACGAGGTGGACTTCCGGTACGCCGACGCGCTCACCACGGCGGACAACATCGCGACCTTCCGGTTCGTCGTGCGGGCGATCGCCCACGCCAACGGGTTCATCGCCTCGTTCATGCCCAAGCCGATCATGGGCCAGAACGGGAGCGGGATGCACACCCACCAGTCGCTGTTCCGGGGGAAGGAGAACGCCTTCTACGACCCGAGGGCCGAGCACCAGCTCTCGGAGGTGGCCCTGCAATACGTGGAGGGGTTGCTCCGCCACGCCCGAGGGTTCTGTGCCATCACCAACCCGCTGGTCAACTCCTACAAGCGGCTGATTCCAGGCTACGAGGCCCCGGTCAACGTGGTGTGGAGCATGCGGAACCGCTCGCCGCTGGTCCGGATTCCGGAGCGGCGCGGGATCGGCACCCGCTGCGAACTCCGGATGCCCGATCCCTCGGCCAACCCCTATCTCTCCCTGGCCGTGCAGCTGGCCGCGGGGCTGGACGGGGTGATCAACAAGTACGAATGCCGGGAGCCGGTCAACCGCAATGTCTTCCGCATGAGTTATCGCGACCGGCGGAAGTACCAGATTGACGACCTCCCCCGCGACCTGCACGAGGCGCTGGATCGCTTCGAGAAGGACGATGTGATCAAGGAGGCGCTGGGCGAGCACCTGACGGAGCGCTTCCTCGAGGCGAAGCGAGCCGAGGGGGCCCAGTTCAACCAGGAAGTGACGGAGTGGGAGATCCGGAACTACCTGGGGCGGTACTGAGAATCTCCGGGATGGACCGCCGAGGCCGGGTCAACCTGACCGGCTGGGCGGTCTGCCATGCCAGCCTGCCCGCCGCCGCGCCTCCGGGGACCCTGGCTCCCGGCTCTGGAGCGGGGAGGCCATCGAGGCGAGCGCTCGCGGCCGGACTCGGTGCGCTGGCCTACGGCTCGGCGGTCGCGTTCCAGCGGACCGAGGTCCGGAGGCGGACTCGCGAGGCGGTGCGGTTCCCGATGATGACCGGCTCGGTGGCGAGCTGGCCCACCAGCGCGACCCCCCTGGCCACTCGGAGTTCCGTGGTGACGCCCGCGCCCAGGCGACCGGAGGTCGCCTGGTCCGGATCGGAGTCGTAGAAGAGCTCCGCCGCCACGCTGTAGCGGTCGGTGTTGGCTCGGAGTGCTGCGCCCCCCTTGAAGGCGTTGTCCGCCGTCTCGGTCTGGCGCCACTGGAGCTGTGCCAGCACGTCGGTCCCTCCTCCCAGGGAGTACCGGTAGGCGAGCCAGGCGGTGTGCCGGGTGTTCTGGACACTGTCGCTCGACGCGATGGAGCCCTTGAGGATGCCGCTCATCGCCCAGGCGAGGCTCAAGGCCCCGCCTCGCCGATTCCGGACCCGGGCCCGGGCCCGCTGGTAGGCCGGGCCGAAGTCGAGCTCCTTTCCCGCTGGTTCGATCACGTCGTCCTCGAGCAGCTCGGCGCCCGCGGCGCTGGCCGCCGCCGCGAGGAGCTGGTCAATGTCGCGCCCCAGCGCGGGATCCTGGAGCAAGTCGTGCGCGTCGAAGAGCACCACCCGGAGGCCCACTCCGAAAACCAGCGACGTCGAGTCGCCCGCGTCCTGCGCGGTGGCCAGCGAGAGGGTGGAGTTGGCCAGGATCCGCTTCAGCGGGCTTCGCCGGTACTCCTGGATGCTTGCCAGGCGGCCGCCGTAGAGGAAATAGGGGGCGAGGTCCAGCGCCAGCCCGTTGGCCACCTTCTCGCCAGCCTGGAACTGGTTCACCAGCTGGGCCACGAACGGCTTGGCCGCGCTGCCGCGGGTGATGTTGCTGGTGGCCGATCCGATGGCGACCAGCGCCGGCGACTCCGGAACATCGTAGTCGAGGACGAACTTGTGGGCCGGATCGGCGTCCTGGCCGGGGAGTGGGGCCGCGCCGCGGAGCAGCGCGCCGAGAACGAGGGCAAGTCTGGACCTGACGAAGCGCATCGTGTCGCTCGGCGGTCAGGCGGTGAGGAAGGTCAGGTTGCCGCGGATCGAAATCGGCCGGGCCCTGCCCGCGCATCGCGGCACCCGCTCCAGGCCCCACTGGGCGGGCTTGGTGACCGGGCAGGTGACCCCGTCCTGAAGCACCTGGATTTCCACGGTCCCCCGGTCTATGGCGGGGACCACCGAGCAGACCAGCACCTGCCAGGCCATGACGTGACCGTCGAGGCTCCGAGGCCGGAGCGACACCTCGTGCTCTCCCGCGCCGGTGTCGCCGGCAGCCAGCTTCCAGGTCTCCCGGACCTCCTTCCGTTCGGTCTTCATTCGTACGATCCGGAAGTCGGCGCCGGCGCGGAGGGCATTGTTGGCGAGCAGGCGGACCGTGATCGGGCCACCGCCGGGATTGACGATACAGAAGCGGCGCTGGGGGCTGGAAGCTGGCATGGGCCTGGGTCCCGGGTGGCGCGTGAACCGGACAGGAATCGCCTGACGGGATGTGGAGGCCCGGACCCGAGCTGTCAAGCCGGGGCTTGCGTCCTGGCCGGCCTGGACGTAGCTCTCGCGGCATGCGCGGCCTGCTGCTCGACCTGGACGGTACCCTGTATGTGGATCAGGACCCCATCCCCGGCGGGCCGGCGCTGCTCGAGACGCTCCGGGAGCGGGGCATCCCGTTCCGCTGTGTCACCAACACGACCAGCCGCTCGCGGCGCGGGCTGGTCGAGCGGCTCTGGGGCCTGGGTTATCGGATCTCGCCGGACGAGATCATCAATCCGGCCGTTGCCGCGGGGCGGTACGCCGCGGCCCACGGCATCCGGCGCGTGCTCGCGCTCACCCCCGAACCCTCGCTGGAGGATCTCGAGGGCCTCACGTTCGTCAGGTTCGAGGAGCCCTGCCAGGCGGTCATCGTGGGGGACCTCGGCGAACGCTGGGACTTCGGGTTGCTCCAGCTCGCCTTCACCCGGCTGCACAGCGGCGCCACGCTCATCGCCCTCTCCCGGGATCGCTACTTCCAGAAGGCGGGGACTCTCACGCTGGACGCCGGCCCCTTCGTCGCGGCGCTGGAGTATGCCGCGGGGAAACCGGCCATCGTGGTGGGAAAACCGAGCCGGGAGTTCTTCCAGCTCGCGGTCGCGAGCCTGGGGCTTCCGGCCGGCACCGATCCCCGGGAGGTTGTCGTGGTGGGCGACGATGTGTGGTCCGACGTGCGGGGAGCGCAGGAGGCGGGCTTTCAAGGCTGGCTGGTGCAGACCGGAAAGTATCGCGAGGGAGTGCTGGCAGAGAGCGGTGTCAAGCCGGACCGGGTGCTGAGGAGCGTAGTGGAGTTATTGGGATAGGGCCACGCGGCATTGATCTCTCGAAGGTACCCGGTCCATGCCCCCCGTTCTTCGTGCGGCCATCGGGCTCATGGTCACCGCCCTGACGCTGTATACCACCGGCGTCTGGGCCGTCGTGTTGGGCCGTCGCCTCCAGCCGTGGCACGCGGCGCTCTTCTGGCTGGGTCTTCTCTCCGATGCCGCGGGCACCGAGCTCATGCGCCGCATGGCGGGCGGGTTCCGCTGGAACCTCCACACCGCGACCGGCGTCACTGCCCTTCTCCTGATGGCCATTCATGCCGCGTGGGCCACGGCGACGCTGATCCGGGGCGATGAGGCACTCCGGCGCCGGTTCCATCGGATCAGCCTCACCGTGTGGCTCGTCTGGCTGGTCCCGTTCGTGACCGGCCTGCTGCTGGGGAGAGCCAGGCGAGGGTAGGGGAAAGTGGGTCCGGCGGCGATGGTCCTTCCGCCGCCCTCCCGAAGCCCACCGGGGTTCCGCAAGCGACCCTCCTTGTATCACTGCCCGGCGCGGAGCCCGCGGGGCGCGAGACGCCTCGGGTCCGGGATCCTCGAGCTCGCTGTCGCCGGCCCGCTCCTGTGCCCGGCGACGGCGAGGCCGGGGCCGCGGCGAAGAATTTCTTCCCCGGCCGTGTCTCATGAACGAAGGCCAACGAGCGACGCTGGCCTCGATCGGAACGAGGTTCGTTCATGAGCACGAAACAGATGGTCCTGAGCCTTGCCCTGGTGAGCGCGGGGGTGGCGCCCATGTTCCGGGTTGCGGCTCAGGTCCCCACGGAGAGGGCACTGCTCAACCGTGACGGCATCGCGTCCCGTGCGGCGGGGATCGCCGTCTCCTCGGCCACGCCAGCCAACCGCGCTGTCACGGGAGCCTTCGCGCTGTTGGGTGGCGGGACGGCTCTGCCCGAAGGCCTGGCGGGTTCGAGCCGGGGCCCTTCGGTGCCGGCGGCAACACCGCGATGCCCGGGTCACGGCCGGGCGCTCCTGAACCGGCCGGCCTAGGGAGTCAAGGCCGGGGCCGCGCGAGTCCTGGCCGGGGTGCGCCTCGAGACGAGCTAGCCGCGCGCGGACGGCGCCCGGGAGAACCGGTCCGGCATCCCGCTCGTTGAGGGAATGATCGCAAGACCGCCGGACGCGGAAGGATTCTCCCGCTGGCGGTGTCTTCCCGAGTGCAACGATGCCACGCTCGCTGCCCGCACCGGCGGTTGGCCGGGGCCAGCTCTCCGGATCCGCGCCGGCCGTCCCGACCTTCGAGGCGCTGCTCACGGCGCATCTGGACGCGCTCTATCGGACCGCGCTCCGGCTGTGCGGCTCCAACGTCGCAGACGCAGAGGACCTGCTCCAGGAAGCGGCGCTCAGGGCGTTCGAGGGGTTCGGGGCTCTCCGGGAGCGGGAAGCGGGGCGCGCCTGGCTTTTCACGATCCTGGTCCGGACCCACCTGAACCGTGCCCGCACGGTCCGGCGGCGCGCCGAGACGCTGGAGAGCGACCTCGATGAGGCCGGGTTCGAGAGCGCGCTGGCCGGGTGGTCCCCGGTTGCGACGCCCGTGGAAGTGTTCCACCGGCGTCAGCTTCGCGAGAGCATCGCCCGGGCGATCGAGGAACTCCCGGCCGAGCTCGGCCAGGTCGTGGCGTTGATGGACGTGGAAGGGTTCCGGCAGCGCGAGGCGGCGGCGATTCTCGGGCTTCCCGAGGGGACGGTCGCGTCGCGGCTGTTCCGGGCGCGCCGGCTCCTGCGGCAACGGTTAGCGGATGCGTGCTCAGAGACCAGCGAATGCCAGAAAGCCTGACGCAGTGCGGTCGAGCCCGGAGGATCCTGTGGCCTGACGCCAGTCCGCGCGAGGCCACTCCGGAAGTCGTCGAAGCACAGACGCACCTGGCCCGGTGCGCGGCGTGCCGCGCCTTCTTCGAGGAGATGCGGGAGCTCGCGGCCCTGGTCCGCTCCAGTGTGCCCCGGCCACCGGCGCCGGCGGACGTACGCCGCCGGGTCCTGGGCCGGCTGCGCCAGGCTCGGGGCGGAAGCGATCGCCAGACCTGGGTGGGGCGGCGGCGGAGGCTTCTCGCCGTCGCGGCTGCGGTGGTGCTCGGGCTGGGCTCGGCCTGGTGGAGCTGGCGATCTCGGGTCGGCGACCGCGAGGCGATCCATGCCTTCGCCGAGGACCACGTCCGTGCGGCCACCACGGACGGCCTGGCCTCGTCGGAGCCGGAGGCCGTGCGGGCGTGGCTCGAGCAACGGCTCCCGTTCGCCATTCAGGTCCCGGCCCTCCCCCGGACCCGCCTGGTCGGCGGGAGGCTCTGCCTCATGGACGGCGAGCTGGGGGCCGTGCTGGAGTTCGAGCTGGAAGGGCACGCGGTCTCCTACTACGTCGTTCCCGGGAAAGCCGGCGCTCGGGGGGGGGGAGCGCGAACACTCCGCTCCGGAAGTCACGCCGGCTATCGCGTGGTCGCCTGGCAGGATGCCGGGCTGGTGCACGCACTGGTGGGCGACCTGCCGCAGGCCACACTCGCCGAGCTGGCGCGCCGCTGCATCGAGCAAAGCCGCCTCGGGCTCGGGGCGCAATCGAATACCGGACTCCCGGGCGGGCATCCGGCCCGCCCCGGGTGAGGTTCATCACCACCCATTGAGGAGAGCAACCATGCGCAACACACTGCTGGCCGCCTTTGCGACCCTGACCCTTTCCGCCGGGTTGCCCGGTACCGGATTCGCCCAGCAGGCTGGACCAACCAAGCCGAAGGGAAAGGACGTCGTGGTCACGGGCACGGTCGTGGACGTTTCCTGCAAGTTCGGTCAAGGCCTGAGCGGCGATGAGCACCGCATGTGTTCCCAGGTCTGCGCCGACCGGGGGATCCCGCTCGCGATTCTGACCGACGACGGGAAGCTCTATCTGCCCACCTCCGCTGCGATGCCGGGCGAGGCCCAGAATAGCCGGCTGAAGGAGTTCGCGGAGCGTCGGGTGCGGGTCCAGGGGAAGGCCTTCCCCGCCGGCGGCGCGCAGGCGATTCAGATCGCGTCCATCAGCGCGGCCTCGTGAGGCAGCGGGTGGCGCCGGGAGCAGGCGGCTGGGGCCTCCGGCCCCTGCCGCTCCTGCTCCCGTTGCTTCTCGGCGCCGTGCTCCTGGTCCTGGGACCGGACGGCATCAGGGAACGGCGAGGGCCGATCGCCGTGCCCGACCCGGCCGCCGAGCCGCCCGAGCTGACGGATCGCGGCGGCATTCGCCAGGTCGTCACCCGGCATCCGGCCGAGCGGCTGGTGCTCGACACCTCGCCGCCGCGGGATACGGTCCGGCTGCTCTGGCTCGGCGGCCGGACCGCGTCACCGGGCGCGTCCGCGGCGCTCGTGCTCGATGGGTCCGGCGGCTTGCTCTCGGTGGATCCCCGCCTGCGCGTTCACCGCCTGGCGGCTGCGCTGGGGGAGCGCGAGCTCCTGAGCGCGGCCGCGGCCCCAGGGGGGGGCTGGTGGGTGACCGACGCGGGAGGCGAGCTGATCCGGCTGGGGCCCGACGGCAAGGTGGTCGAGTCGGTGCGCACCGCCTTCAGCTATCCGCACGTCGCCTCCGACGCCGGCGGCCGGGCCTGGCTGGTGCGCTCCCCCCACCGCTTTGCCTATCGCTGGGACTCCGCAGGCTCGCCCCTGCTGATCCGGCTGGGTCGCTCGGGCGCGCAGCAACACCTTGTGGGCCGGGCGCTGGTCCCGGATCACGTTCTGCTCCAGGAGCTGGCGAACGCGGGATCCGTGGCGGTGCGGGGTGATACGCTGTACTACGCCCCGTTCATCCGCGATCAGGTGATCGCGCTATCGGGGTCGGGCGAAACCTTGTGGGTGGCAAGCCGGGGATTGCCGGGGCACGCCGGACAACCCAGGTTCGAGGTCGCAGGACGGCGGGTGCTCATTGATTACCATCCGATCAACCTGGGCCTGGTGATCGGGCCGGACGACCGGCTCTACGTGCTCAGCACCACGGGAGGCAGCACGACGGAGGGCCGCCTCGACATCTTCGACCGGCAGACGGGTGTCCTGCTCCGTTCGACCCCGCTGCCCACTACCCAACCGTCCCTGGCAGTTGACCGCTCGGGACGGGTCTACCTCCTGGACGAGCGGGCTCTGCTCACCGGCCTCGGTCCCCGGCGCCGCGAGAGGCTCGAACCGTTCGATCTCGAGCAGCGGGGCGGGGGGCGCATCTCGCTGGCCGAGCTTCGCGGCCGAGTGGTCCTCGTCAACTTCTGGGCTACCTGGTGCCCGCCCTGCGTGCGAGAGCTTCCAGCCCTGGACCGCCTCGACCGGGAGATCGCGGACTCCGGGTTCGTCCTGCTCGCCGTCAACGAGGATGTTGACACGGCCGCGTTACCGGGCTTCCTGCAGCGGGTCCGGATCGCGGCGCCGGTTCTCCTCGGGGGGGGACGGATGAAGCTGCGCTATCACTATCCCGGCCTGCCGTACACCATGCTCCTGGACCGGGAGGGGCGGGTGGTGCAGCGCTGGGCCGGCGAACTGGACGAGTCGCGGCTCGCGGCGCTCCGGACCGCAATCGAGGCCGAGCTCCGCCTGGGGGCCCCGGGCCCCATCGGGCATCACGCGGGAGGAGGGTAATCCGAGCCCGGCAGGCTCCGGGGATGGATCGAGCCTCGGCCCCTTCGCGGGCGAGGTCGCCCGCGTCTCCTGCTCCGCCGGGGACGACCGCGGTCCGCTCGCGGGCTCGGCCAGCCAGTCGAGGATGGAGGCGACCACGGCATCGGGCCGCTCTTCGTGGAGATGGACCCCGGCCCCGGGCACGGTGTCCACGCTGAAGTGCGGCAGGCGTTGCTGCATCAACGCGATCCGCTTGGGGCGCGGGACGCCGTCGGCCCGCGCATCGCCGAACACCAGCCGCACCGGGACCTGGATCCGCCAGAGGTTGTTGGTAATGGAGTCCGGCTCCACCGCCCTGGTCATCCCCGTGAGAACCCGGAACACGGCCCCGAGATCGCCGGCCGGCCCCGCCGTGTAGCTGTCAATCACCTCCGGGGTGATCCAGGTGGTATCGCCGGAAGACTCGACGAAGCCCTTCCGGACCTCCTTCTTGATCCGCCCCCGCCCCGCGAAGAGCTTGATGAAAAACCGGAACTTGACCG
>JBBIMQ010000082.1:0-9527 GCA_037444345.1 Gemmatimonadota bacterium
CCAGCGCGGGGTCGAGCCCGGCGGGACCGCCCACCAGCACGGACAGGGGCCGCGCGCCGCGGCGCCAGCGCTCCAGCTGGCGGGCCAGCGCCTCGCTGTCCCAGGCGGTGCCCGAGCGGTCCAGCGCCACCAGCAGCGTCCCGGGCTCGAGCTTGGCCTCGAGGCGGCTGCCTTCCAGGCGGCGGGCCACCGCGGCAGGGGCCGAGCCGCGCGCCTCGCGCACCTCCACCTCCCGGACCGTGGCGTAGCGTGCCAGGCGAGTCAGATACTCGTCGCACAGCGCGCGGCAAGCGGGGCGGAGCCGGCCCACCGCGAGGACGGTCAGGCGCACCGGCCCTCAGGCATTCGGGCGATCCCTCAGGCGTACAGGCCCCGCAGCCGGTGCACCTTCGCCACCCGGTCAATGGCGAGCATGTACGCCCCGATGCGATTGGAGACCCCGTGCTCCTGGGCCATGCGGGTGACCTGCTCGAACGCCTGGACCATGATCCGCTCCAGGCGAGAGTTGACCGTCTCCTCGTCCCAGAAATAGCCGCCCCGATCCTGGACCCACTCGAAGTAGCTCACCGTCACCCCGCCGGCGTTGGCCAGGATATCCGGGATCACAAAGATGCCCTTGTCGTTCAGAATGGCGTCCGCCGCCGCGGTGGTGGGGCCGTTGGCCCCTTCGCAGATGATGCGCGCCTGGATCTTGGGGGCGTTCTCTTCGGTGATCACATTCTCCAGCGCGGCCGGCATCAGGACGTCGCAGTCGAGCGTGAGGAGTTCCTCGTTGGTGATCGGCTCGGCCTTCCGATAGGTGTTCAGGAAGCGGTGGGTCTGAACGTGCTTGACTACGTCCGCAAGATCGAGCCCCCGCGGATCGTAGATCCCCCCGGACTTGTCGCTCACCGCGACGATAGTCATCCCCTGCTCCGCCATCAGCTCGGCCCCGATGGATCCCACGTTGCCGAACCCCTGGATGGCCACCCGGGTGCCCTTGATCGGCATCCCGAGCCGCTTGAGCGCCTCGCGTGTCACAATCATGCAGCCCCGCCCGGTGGCTTCGCGCCGGCCCAGCGATCCACCCATCTCCACCGGCTTGCCGGTGACCACCGCCGTCACCGTATGGCGGTGATGCATCGAGTAGGTGTCCATCACCCAGGCCATGATCCGCTCGTTGGTGTTGACGTCCGGCGCCGGCACGTCCTTGTCGGGGCCCAGGTGCTCGATGATCCCGGCCGTGTAGCGCCGGGTGAGGCGTTCGATCTCGCCGTTCGACATGGCGAACGGGTCGCAGACCACCCCGCCCTTGGCTCCGCCGAACGGCAGGTTCACCACGGCGCATTTCCAGGTCATCCAGGCCGCCAGGGCCTTCACCTCCTCCAGCGTCACCTGCGGGTCGAAGCGAATGCCCCCCTTGGCCGGCCCGCGCGAGGTGTTGTAGATCACCCGGTAGCCGGTGTACACCTCCGTCTCGCCGTTGTCGCGCACCACCGGGACGGCCACGATGATCTGCTTCTCGGGCATGCGGAGGATCCGGTACAGGCCGGGCTCGAGTCCCAGCCGCTCGGCCGCGTAGTCGAACCGGGACATCATCTGCTCGAAGGGGTTTTCCTCGCGCAGGAACCGGTCCTTGTCGGGACGAATGACGGTCTGGCTGGGTCGAGGGGTCGTCGCTGTCATACGTTCTCCGGTCGGTATTCCAGGCCCTCCGGCGGGGTCACCACCGCCTCGAGGGCCAGCGCGACGGCGTCGCCGCCGTCCTCCCAGGTCAGGTCCAGCACGGCCACCAGCGGCTCCGGGTCGCCCGCAGGCCAGCGGTCCCGCAGCTTCACAGCGTCCTTCTCCGTGACCACCACATGGTCTGCGCGGCGCGCCGCGTGCCCGAGCCAGGCGAGGTCTTCCGCCCGGTAGTCGTGATGGTCCTTCCAGGTGGCCACCTGGACCGCGGCACCAGTGGCCTTGATCTGGGCCACGAAGGACTCCGGGTCGGCAATGGCGGACGCCGCCACCACCCGGCGTCCCGCCAGCGCTTCAGGCGCCAGGCGCCGGCCGCTCAACAGCCCCTCGAACCGGGCCAGCCCGAGACGCGCGATCGCGACCGATCCCCGGACCTTCGGCCGCACCTCCGCCGCCAGTGCCTGGGCCACCTCGGCGCTCGCCCGCTTGCGGGTGACCACCACCAGGTCCGCCCGGTCCAGCGCCTCCCATCCTTCCCGCCACGGCCCGGCGGGCAGGGGCCACCGGACGGCGCGGGTGGCCTCGGCGCTGACGACCAGAACATTGAGGTCCGGCCGGAGATCGAGACGTTGATAGGCGTCGTCCAGCACTACCACCGTGGCTCCACGCGCCAGCGCGCGCTCCGAACCGGCCACCCGATCAGGATCGCTCACCACCCGCGCCTCGGGGACGGTCCGAGTGTGGACTTCAACCTCGTCCCGGCCGTAGCCGCGGAGCACAATCCCGGGAACCAGCCCGCGCCTCACGTAATACCGCGCGATCCAGATGGCGACCGGGGTCTTGCCCGAGCCGCCCACCGTGAGGTTCCCCACCGCCACTGCCGGGAGCGGCAACTCCCGGCTCGGCAGCCAGCGGTGCCGGTAGGCGAAGCGGCGGGCCGCCATCCAGGCTCGCCAGATCGCCGCCAATGGCAAGAGCGCCGCGCGGGCCAGCCTCGCATCCACGCGGCGGCTGGTCCAGAGCCAGCGGATCAGCCGGTGGGTATCTCCGCGGCGTCGGGCCATCCTGCCAGTTGCTCGGCCTCGGTCAGTGCCTGGATTGCCCTGCGCTCGCCCCGGCGCCGCTCCCACGGGCCAGGGAGGACCGTAAACGGCCTGCCGTACGCCAGCCGGACCCGCGCGAACGGTCGCGGGACCAGGAGGCGGTCCCAAGAGCGTGCCCGCCAGGCGGAGCCCGTCCCCACGGACACCGGCACGACTACGGCGCCGCCCAGCTGAGCTGCGGTGATGGCCCCGGGCTTGAGCACCCGGCGCGGCCCCCGGGGGCCGTCCGGCGTCACGCCCACCGGGATGCCGGCCCGGAGAGCCCGGATCGCGCTCCGAAGCGCGCGGGTGCGGCCTCGCGAACTCGAGCCGCGGATCAGGCGGTACCCCAGGCGGCGTGCGAGCCCGGCGAGATACTCGCCGTCACGCGCCTCGCTCACCACCGCGGCGATCCCCCGGTGCCGGTGATGCCAGAGGACCGGCAGCAGGGCTTCGTGCCAGCAGATCAGGACGAACGGTTTGCCGGCGGCCATGGCGGCGTGCCCGGCCCCGTCCCCGACCACTTCCACGCGCCAGGTCCGGGCCAGCAACCGAAGCGCCGGGCCGGCCACGGTGGCTGCCAGCAGCCGCCAGAGCGGCTTCATGCGGCGAGGAGCTCCAGGGCGAGCTCGGCCACCCGCTCGGCGGCACCCGGCGGTCCCAGCCGCTCCCGGATCGTGCCAAAGGCCTCGCGCTGTTTCCGCGCGGCCTCGCTCCGGGGTTGGAGCAGCTCCCGCACCGCGGCCGCCACCTGGTCCTCCGAAACCGGATAGGCCCAGAACTCCGGTACCAGTCCTTCCCCCGCCACCAGATTGGCCAGGGCGATATGCCGGACCGTCATGAGCCGGCGAACGAGCTCGTAGGTGACGCGCCCGGCTCGGTACGCCACCACCATCGGGGTTCCCGCCAGGGCCGCCTCCAGGGTCGTCGTGCCGGACTTCACCAGAGCTACCGTGGACGCTGCCAGCAGGGTCCGCGAGTCCCCCTCGACGAGGTCGAGAGGGCCGGGGTCCGGGTACTCGCCGCCGGGTACTGCGGCCACGAGTCCGAGGCCGGCCCTGCCCTCTTCGAGCATGCGCGCGCCCACGGCGCGAAACAGCGGCCAGTGACGCCTGACCTCCTGGGGCCGGCTCCCGGGAAAGATACCCAGGACCGCCGAGTCCCCGGCCAAGCCCAGCGC
Organism: Gemmatimonadota bacterium; assembly: GCA_037444345.1. Taxonomy (GTDB): domain Bacteria; phylum Gemmatimonadota; class Gemmatimonadetes; order Gemmatimonadales; family GWC2-71-9; genus JADJOM01. The sequence goes on from JBBIMQ010000082.1 coordinate 3,925, forward strand.
CCGCCGCGCCTCGGCCCTGGTCGGGGGCACCCAGTCGAGCAGCGGATGCCCCACATACCGGCTGGGAAGGCCCCGGGCCCCGAACCACTCGGCCTCGAACGGGAGTATGACGGCCAGGCGGTCCGCCGCCCGCCGCAGCGCTGCGAGCCGGCCTGGGCGCCAGGCCCAGAGCTGGGGCGCCACGTAATAGAGCACCGGCACCCCCATCCGCCGGAGCCGTCGCCCCAGGCGCAGGTGAAACCCGGGGTAATCAATCAGCACCGCCAGCCGATACCGTCCCGCCCGACCCTCCCGCTCCAGGGCGCGGAGCAGGCGGTAATGCCGCGGTAGCTTGCGCAGCGCCTCCAGGAATCCGAGCGCGCTCAACTGATCCATCCGCCAGCGAACCCGGGCACCGGCCGATGCCAGGCGCGGGCCGCCGACCGCCTCCACCGGCGTCTCCGGCAAGCGCCGTCGCAGCGCCTCCACCAGGCAGGCACCGTGGGCGTCGCCGGACGGTTCGCCGGCCGAGACCAGGATGGCGGGGACGGCGCTCACGCCGGTACCTCCGCGTCGAGCGGCGACCGCTGAATCGCCCGGGCCACCCGCTCGGCCAGGCGGACCGCGGCGCGGCCCTGCTGTCCGGTGACCACCACCTCGCGCTCCCCCCGGACCGCGTGGAGGAAGCTGGCCAGCTCCAGCCGGAGCGCGTCGGCAGCCGGCGCCTCCAGCGGGACCCGCTCCACGATGTCGAGCAGGGCCTCGGCGTCGCCCGGGATCCACCCCCGGCGCAGCCGCAGGAACTGTCCGTGTCCGGCGGCGAGATCGAGGTCCAGGTACCCCTCCCGCTGATAAATCCGCAGCCGGCGCACCCGCTCCTGGGCGATCCGCGAGGCCGTCACGCTCGCCACCGGCCCGCCGGCGAATTCCACCCGCGCGTGGGCCACGTCCAGGTAGGGGGACAACACTGCTGCGCCCGCCGCGCGCACGTCCACTGCCTCGGCGCCGCCGCTCAGGTGAAGAATCAGATCCAGGTCGTGGATCATCAGATCCAGCACCACGTGCACGTCGGTGCCGCGCGGCTGGAACGGCGCCAGTCGCTGCCCGTCAATGAACAGCGGGTGCTCGAGGTAGCCCTCGGCTGCGCGGAGGGCGCGGTTGAACCGCTCGATGTGCCCCACCTGCAGGAGGAGGCCCGCGCTGGCCGCCCGTGCCACCAACAGCTCGGCTTCCGCCAGCGTGCCGGCGAGCGGTTTTTCCATCAGCACCGGGATCCCCGCCTCGAGGGCGGCCAGCCCGACTTCCGCATGGGCCGAGGTGGGCACAGCGACGGTGACGGCCTCGACGTTGCGGAGCAGCGAGGCCTGGTCCGGAAAGGCGCGGGTTCCGACCCGGCCCGCGACGTACCGGGCCCGCTCCGGACGGAGGTCGAAGACGCCCACCAGCTCGGCCTCCGGGCACGCGGCGAGGTGGCGGGCGTGGTGCCAGCCCAGCGCGCCGACCCCGATGACCCCGACCCGCACCGGTCGGCTCATGCCGGGACCCCGCGCCGCGCCGCAGCCACGAAATCCACCAGGTGCCGCACCTCCGCCACCCCCCCCAGCTCGGCCCGGATCCGCTCGATCGCCGCCGGCCGCGGCAGGGGCGCGTTGAACAGCAGGCGATAGGCGCGCTTGAGCGCCGCCACCGTGTCCCGGCTGAAGCCGGCCCGCTCCAGCCCCACGCCGTTGAGGCCGAACAGCTCCACCGGATTGCCCACCGCCTTCACGTAGGGCGGAATGTCCTGGTTGACCCGGGAGGCGCCGCCGACAAAGGCGTGGGTCCCGATCGTGACGAACTGGTGGACCGCGATCAGGCCGCTCAGAGTCGCGTGTGGCTCCACCGTCACGTGGCCCGAGAGCTGGGTGGCGTTGGCGATGGTGACCCCGTCTCCCACCTCGCAGTCATGCGCCACGTGGACGTAGGCCATGAGGAAACAGCCCGCGCCCACCACCGTTCGCCCCCGGGCCCGGGTGCCCCGGCTGATGGTGCAGAATTCCCGGATCACCGTGTCCGGGCCGATCTCGACCCAGGTTTCCTCGGCGCCGTACTTGAGGTCCTGCGGGGCGCCGCCCAGCACCGAACCTGCGCCCACCTGTACCCGGGCGCCCAGCCGCACCCCCTGTTCCAGCACCGCGTGGGGCCCCACGCGGCACCCCTCGCCCACCACCACGCCCGGGCCGATCACGGCATAGGGGCCGACCTCGACGCCGGACCCCAGCTCGGCACTGGGATGGATCACCGCGGTGGCGTGAATCGCCGCTGTCATCTGTCCACGACGCAGGCCAGCATCTCCGCCTCCGTCGCCACCTGCCCGTTCACCGTGGCAACCCCTTTCATGCGGGCCACCTTGCCCCGGAACTGGATCATCTCGACTTCCATGCGGAGCTGGTCGCCCGGCGTGACCGGCCGGCGGAAGCGCACGTTGTCCAGTCCCATGAAGTAGACCACCTTGGCGGCGCGATCCGGGATCGCTTCCAGGAGCAACACGCCGCCGGTCTGCGCCATCGCCTCGATGATGAGGACGCCAGGCATGATGGGGTGGCCGGGGAAATGCCCCTGGAAAAACGGCTCGTTGATCGAGACGTTCTTGATCCCCACGATGCGCCGCTGGCCCTCCACCTCGACGATGCGATCCACCAGGAGGAACGGGTAGCGGTGCGGCAGCAGGTCGAGGATCTTGCGCACATCCACGGTCATCGGTCCTCCGGGTAGCGGGCAGCGTCCAGGATGGCGCGGGCGCACGCCAGGTTGCCTCGATGGTTGGGCTGCCGGGCGGTGACCTTGGCCTGGAGCCGCCCCCCCACGAGCGCGAGGTCGCCCAGCAGGTCGCCCGCCTTGTGCCGCACAAACTCGTCGGACCAGCGAAGCGGCGGCCCGATCACGTCGTCCTCCGAGAGCACGATGGCGCAGGCCGTCGAGGCGCCGCGCAACAGCCCCCGGGCGCGCCAGACCTCCACCTCGCGAAGGAGGCCCCAGGTCCGGGCCGGCGCCAGCGCGTGCCGGAAGGTGTCGCCGGCCGGCCGCCCCCGCCACTGCTGAAGACCGATTCGGGGATGCGCGTGAGCCAGGGTCACGTCGAGCTCCAGGGCGCTCGACGGCTCCACGGTGTACGAGGCCCCGGCCGCCCGGAGGTCGAGCCGGCCGGTCACCGCGACCGCGCGCGGTGTCCCGGGCTGCTCGATCACCCCGGCCTTGTCGAGAGCCTCGAGGAACGGCGCGAACGACCCATCGAGAATCGGCACCTCGGGGCCGTCGAGCTCCACGGTGAGGTCATCGAGCTCGAGTGCGCTGGCTGCGGCGAGACAGTGCTCGACCGTCTCCACCGCCGCACCGTCACGCTCGAGCCGGGTCCGGCGCTCCGAGCCGGTGACCCAGGCCGCGTGGGCGGCCAGCTCGACGGCCGGGTGCAGGTCTGCCCGCCGGAAGACGATGCCCTGGCCCGCCGTGCCAGGCAGGAACCTGGCCCGCACCATGGCACCGGTGTGAAGCCCGATTCCGCAGAGCTCGGCCGCCTCAGCGATGGTGCGGCGCGCCATGACTTGCGCGGTCTCGGGCCAGGGCTTCGAGGGGCTCCACCAACTCGGCCAGGCGGTAGAGCGCCGCCTGAGCCCGCAGGAAGGCCCGATGAGGCCGGGCCGGATAACCGGAAACCACGCTGTCCGCCGGGACCTCGCCAGGCCCGAACACGACACTCTTGGCGCCCACCACCGCACGGTCCCCGATCCGGGCGTGGTCCGCAATCCCCCCCCCGCCAGCGATCACCACGTCGTCGCCGATCCGGACGCTGCCGGCGATCCCCGTGGTGCCCATCACCAGGCAGCGCGCGCCGATTCGGACGTTGTGGCCGATCTGGACCAGGTTGTCAATTTTCGTCCCGGGACCGATCACCGTGTCGTCGAAGCTCCCCCGATCCACACAGCTTCCCGAACCCACTTCGACGTCGTCGCCCAGCACGCAGGCGCCCAAGTGGGGCAGTTTCCCGTGGCCGGTCGGGGTGCGCAAGAACCCGAAGCCTTCGCCCCCGACCACGGCCCCGGCCTTGAGAACCACCCGATGGCCCAGCGTGGTGCCGGGATAGCAGACGGCGTGGGGCCCGATCCGGCAGTCCTCCCCCAGCACCACGCCGCCTCCGATCCAGGCCCCGGCCTCCAGCACGCTGCGGGCGCCGATCCGGGCTCCGGCGCCGATGACCACGTAGGGACCGATGGCGACGTCCCTGCCCAGCACAGCTTCGGGCCCGATCCGGGCGGTGGGGTCCACGCCGCGCAGGCCCGGGGGCGGAGGCTGAAATGCCCGCGCAAGCCGGGCCAGGGCCGTGGCGGGGTCGTCAACCACGATGCGAGTTCGGGGCCCGCCCCCCTCGCTGGCGAGCGGGGCCCAGACCAGCGCGGCCCCCGCGCGGGAGGCGCGGAAGGCCGCGAGGTACCTGGGCGAGATCAGCACGCCGAGCTGGCCGGGGCCGGCCCGATCGCGCGGCGCGAGGCCCGCCAGCTCCACCCCGCCTGCGCCTTCCAGCCGGCCCCCCACCAGGTCCGCGATCTCCCGCGCGGTGAGCGACACGGCACCCACGGCTCAGGGCCTCGCCTTGATCCGCTCGATCACTTTCTGGGTAACGTCTAGCGACTTGTCCACTGCCACGATCAGCCCGGTGTTGGCGTTCACGTCGAGGATCAACGCGTAATTGCCCTCCGAGCGGACGCCTTCGATCACCTCGCTCATGCGGTTATGGATCGGCTCGATCAACTCGCGCTCCCGCTGGGCCAGCCGGTTCTGGAGCTCGGCGGCCCGCTGTTCCAGCCGGTTCCGCTGCTCCTCCAGCTCCTTTCGCCGGCTGGTCCGCGCGGACGGGGACAGCATCACCGATTTCTGGTCGAAGTCGGCGGCCGCCGAGTCGAGCGAGGCCTGCAGCTTTTCCAGCTCCTGCCGGGCGGCATCGCGCTCCCGGGTGTAGGTGGACTCGGCCTGGGCATAGCCCGGCGTCGCCAGCAGCACGGCGCGGCTATTGAGCACGGCGATCCTCGACCCGGTCTGCTGGGCCGCCAGCGCCGCGGGTGCAAGCGCCAGGGCCAGCGGAACCGCCCAGCCCGGGCGAAGGCCTGCGAGCCGCCGGGCAAGCCCCCGGTCCAACGTCGTGAAGGTCATCACGGCTCCAGATCAGAAGAAGAAGTTGCCCAGCTTGAAGTGCAGCTTCCAGCCGGGATCGGGCCGGCCTCGGAGATCCACCCGGTCGAATCCGTAGCCCAGGTCAATCCCGATGGGCCCCAGGGGCGAAAGCACCGCGGCCCCCACCCCGGCGCCCCGGAAAAGCCGGGTGGGATTGTACTGCCGTGCGGTGCGGTACACATTGCCGGCGTCGAGGAAGCTGCTCACGTACAGGGCCTGGCTGATCCGGGCGCCCACCTCCACGGTGAAGGCCGCGTACGATTTGCCGAACGATTCCGGGCCCGCGGCGCTGCTCCCACCGGCTCTCGGGTCGAACCCGTCCGGCGTGATGGAAAACTCGTCATAGCCGCGGAGCGGGATGCCGAACTGGGTGCCGCCCAGGGAGTACAGCTCGGTGAAGAACGGTCCTGCGTCCCCGA
>JBBIMQ010000083.1:0-1890 GCA_037444345.1 Gemmatimonadota bacterium
CCGCCACCAAGGCCCCTACGGGCCATGATGTGAACGTCACCTTTCAGGCCATGATCGAGGCGCTGGGCCGTCCCATCGCGGAACGCTTGCGGGACCTCTCGCTGGCGGTCTACCGCGCCGGCCGCGATCACGCCGCCAGTCGGGGGATCATCATCGCCGACACCAAGTTCGAGTTCGGCTTCGACGGCGACGGCACCCTGCTCCTCATTGACGAGGTGCTGACGCCGGACAGCTCCCGGTTCTGGCCGGCCGCCCGCTACCAGCCGGGACGGAGCCAGCCGAGTTTCGACAAGCAGCCGCTCCGCGACTACCTGGCCGCCCTCCGCACCGCGGGGCGGTGGAACGGCGAGCCGCCCCCTCCCCCACTGCCGCCCGAGGTGGTCGAGGCGACCAGCCGGCGCTACCTCGAAGCCTTCCGGTTGCTCACCGGGACCGAGCTCGCGGAGGACGCCTGATGCGGCTGGCGCCGGAGGGACGGCCGTTCATCGCAGGCGCCGCCCTCTTCACGGCTGTCTGTTGGGTGCTCGCGCCGACCTGGACGGCACTGCTCTTCTCGGCCCTCACCGTGTGGGTGGCCGCCTTCTTCCGCGACCCCGAACGGCAGGGGCCGCGTGGCGACGAGCTGATTCTCGCCCCGGCGGACGGCCGGGTGGTGAGCGTCGCGACCGCCGACGAACCCAAGTTCGTGCAGGAGCGGACCACCCGGATCTCGATCTTCATGAACGTGTTCAACGTGCACGTCAACCGCTATCCAGCCAGCGGCACCGTGGCCTTCCGGGAATATCTGCCTGGCCGCTTCGGCCATGCGGCCGCGGACAAGGCCAGCGCCGACAACGAGCAGTGCAGCACGGGACTTCTCACCGCCCGGGGCCGGGTCCTGATCCGCCAGATCGCCGGGCTGGTGGCGCGGCGGATCGTGACCGACCACGAGGTGGGGACCGCGGTTCGCCAGGGCGAGCGCCTGGGCATGATCCGGTTCGGCTCGCGGGTGGACCTCTTTGTCCCCCTCGGGGCCCGGGTGCTGGTGCGGGCCGGGGACCGGACCCGGGCCGGCGTGACGGTGGTAGCCCGATGGGATTGATGCCTCCGCGCCGGCTGGCGCGCGCCGACATGCGCCGGGTGGTGGTCGTGGTGCCCAGCACGTTCACCCTCGGGAACATGTTCTTCGGCTTCTGGGCCGTGGTGTCGGCCTACAAGGGGAACTTCACGCTGGCGGCCTGGTTCATCGTCTTCGCGGGCGTGCTGGACATGCTGGACGGGCGGCTGGCGCGCCTCTCGGGCGCCGGGACCAGGTTCGGTGCCGAGCTGGACTCGCTGGTGGACTGCGTATCGTTCGGGATCGCCCCGGCACTCATCATGTACTTTCTCGAATTCCAGTCCGGCGGGAAGTTCGGCTGGACGATCTGCTGGCTCTACGTGGTGGCGGTGGCGGTACGCCTGGCGCGGTACAACGTGCAGCACGGCACCGGCAAGCCAGGCTGGTTCACCGGCCTGCCCTCGCCGGCCGCCGGGATGACGCTGGCCACCTATTACCCCTTCAGCCAGACCGATTGGTATCGCCGCTCGCTGGCCTATCTCGATTTCCAGCGGGAAGGCCTGGCCATCCTGATGGTGCTGCTCGCCCTCCTCATGGTGAGCACCGTGAAGTACCCGCGGCTTCCCGGCATCAGCGTGCGGACCTTGAAGGGCTGGCTCAGCCTCCTGCTCCACCTCGCCATCCTGGTGGGAAGTCTCTGGTCCCCCCAGTACTTCCTGTTCCCCTTCGGACTGTTCTACCTTGCCTTCGGGCTGGTGCGCCAGGCCGTCCTGGTGCTCCAGGAGCGCGCCGAGAACGGCTGGCCGCCGGCGATGGCCGGGCCCTCGGCGGAAGACCGTCCGGTCTCCCGGCTT
>JBBIMQ010000083.1:1900-9482 GCA_037444345.1 Gemmatimonadota bacterium
GAGGCCGGGTCTTTCGGCCCCGCGAGGTGCGGTCCGGTCTCCCGGCTTCGCTGGGGAGGAGAGGAATAGAGGGAACCGACGATCCATGACCAAGACCCGTTATCGCATCCATGTGCGCGTGGTCCCCCGCGCCGGACTGCTCGACCCGCAGGGCCAGGCCGTGGAGCACGCCCTCACCGCACTCGGCTTTAGCGATGCGGCCAACGTCCGGGTGGGGAAGGCGATCGAGCTCGACCTCGAGGCGTCCTCCCCCGAAGCGGCCAAACAGCGGGCCCGGCAGATGTGCGACAGACTGCTGGCCAACCCCGTGACCGAGGACTACCTGGTGGAGGTGGAGGCCTGATGTTCCGCGTGGCCGTGGTGCGGTTTCCCGGCAGCAACTGCGATTTCGACACCCTGCGCTCCGCCCGGCGGGCCGGCGCGGAGGCCTATCTGGTCTGGCACCGCGAGACCCGGCTCCAGAACCCCGACGCCGTGATCCTCCCCGGCGGGTTCAGCTATGGCGACTACCTGCGGTCGGGCGCCATCGCGCGGTTCAGCCCCGTGATGGCCGCGGTGCAGCGGTTCGCGCAGGACGGGGGGCCGGTCCTCGGGATCTGCAACGGGTTTCAGATTCTCTGCGAGGCGGGGCTGCTCCCCGGCGCGCTGATGCGGAACAGCCGACTCAGCTTTGTGTCCCGGCCGGTGCAGCTCCGGGTGGAACAGACCGAGACCGCATTCACCAACCGGTACCGTCCGGGTCAGCTCCTCACCCTGCCGCTGGCCCACGGCGAGGGGCGTTTCGTGGCCGATCCCGAGACCCTGCGCCGGCTGGAGGAGAATGCGCGCGTGGTGGTCCGCTACGTGGACCCCGATGGCGGGCCGCTCCGCGAGGAGATCAACGGGTCGCTCCACGACATCGCCGGCATCGCCAATGAGGCTGGCAATGTCGTCGGGCTGATGCCGCACCCGGACCGGTCGGCCGACCCGGCCCTCGGGAACACGGACGGCATGGGCTTCTTCACCTCGATGCTCGCATGGAGATCGGCGGTGCCGGCCGCCTCGTGAGGCAGCCGGCCCCTCGCCCCCAACCTGACCTGACCATGGACACGAAACCCAGCCGGAACGAAGAAGAGTACTTCGCCAAGCTCGAGGCGGAGCGCCTGGAGCGAAAGCGCCGGGAGCTGGCCCGGCTCGCCGAAGACCAGGAGCGCAAGTCCCACCACATGCGCTGCCCCAAATGCGGGGGGCATCTGGTGACCGAGGAGTTCCACCGCGTCCAGGTGGATCGCTGCCCTGACTGTCAGGGACTCTGGCTCGATGCGGGCGAGATCGAGATGGTGCTGGCCCACGAAGACAAGGGCCTGTTCAGCCGGGCCCTGGGCGAGTTCATGGCCAGTCTGGGACGGGGAAGGGCCAAGTGAACGGACGGCAACCGTGACCCGAACGATGTCCCGCCCCGCGCCCGGCGCCGGCACCGCGGCCGCCCCCTTCCCTGGGGAGCCGGCCGTGACCCCCGAGGTCGTCCGGCAGCACAACCTGAACGACTTCGAGTACAGCCGGATCACGGCGCTGCTCGGCCGCACCCCCACCTTCACCGAGCTCGGTATCTTCTCCGCGCTCTGGTCGGAGCACTGCGCCTACAAGCACTCGAAGCCCGTGCTCAAACTCTTCCCCACTCAGGGTCCCGCCGTGATCCAGGGTCCAGGGGAGAACGCGGGAGTACTCCGGCTCCCGGAGGGATGGGCCGTCGCTTTCAAGATCGAGTCCCACAACCACCCGAGCGCGGTGGAGCCCTATCAGGGAGCGGCCACCGGTGTCGGCGGCATCCTGCGTGATGTGTTCGCCATGGGTGCCCGGCCCGTGGCCTTGCTCAATAGCCTGCGCTTCGGGCCCCTGGACCAGCCCAGAAATCGCTACCTCTTCGCCGGGGTCGTCAAGGGGATCGGAGATTACGGCAACTGCGTCGGGGTGCCCACCCTGGGCGGTGAAGTGGACTTCGCCCCGAGCTACAGTGGCAACCCCCTGGTCAACGCCATGTGCGTGGGGCTGCTCAGGGAGCAGGACCTGATCCGAGCCCGGGCTCAGGGCGTGGGCAACGTGCTCCTTGCCGTGGGGGCACGCACCGGCCGGGACGGAATCCACGGCGCGAGCTTCGCCTCCGAGGATCTGTCCGAAGCGAGCGAGGCGCGGCGGCCTCAGGTCCAGGTGGGCGACCCGTTCACCGAGAAGTTGCTGCTCGAGGCCACGCTGGAGCTGATCGAGCAGAAGCTGATCGTGGCGATTCAGGACATGGGAGCGGCCGGCCTGACCAGCGCCTCGGCCGAGATGGCTGCGCGGGGCGGCGTGGGCGTCGAGATCGACACCGACCGGGTGCCGGTGCGGGAACCGGGCATGACGCCCTACGAAATCATGTTGAGCGAGTCGCAGGAGCGGATGCTGGTCGTGGCCGAACCGGGGCGGGTGCCCGAGGTCCAGGCAGTCTGCGCCAAGTGGGAGCTCGAGGCCACCCCGGTTGGCCGGATCACCGCTGACGGCCTCCTCCGGGTGCGGTACGACGGCGTCGTGGTGGCGGAGATCCCGGCACAGCGGCTGGTGGACGACGCGCCCGTCTACCAGCCGGAGGCGCGAGAGGCACCCGCCGCAGCCGCGCGCCGGGCCGCCGAGCCACCCGCCCGCCCCGCTCCCGGCATCCGGGAAGCCCTGCGCACGCTGCTCGATGCCCCCAGCATCGCGAGCAAGCGCTGGGTCTTCGAGCAGTATGACTCGACCGTCCAGGCAGCCACCGTGATCGGGCCGGGGGGCGATGCCGGGGTCCTCCGAGTGGACGACACGGCCTTCGGCCTCGCCCTCACGGTGGACTGCAACAGCCGGTTCGTGGCCCTCGATCCCTACGAGGGCGGGAAGCACGCGGTGGCCGAGGCAGCCCGCAACGTCGCCTGCGTCGGCGCCGAGCCCCTCGGCATCACCGACTGCCTGAACTTCGGGAATCCCGAGAAGCCCGAGGTCTTCTTCCAGTTCCGCGAGGCCTGCCGCGGTATCGCCGACGCTTGCCGGGCCTTCGGCCTCCCAGTCACAGGCGGCAACGTTTCGTTCTATAATGAAAGCCCGGCGGGAGCAGTGGACCCGACCCCGGTGGTGGGGCTCGTGGGGTTGCTCGGGCGACTGGAGCATGCGCTCCCCAGCCACTTTCGCACCCCGAGCGACCGGATCTTTGTCCTGGGCACCACCCGGGGGCACCTCGGCGGGTCGGCCTACTGGGCGGAAGTCCGGGGCTTCGTAGGGGGCCAGGTCCCCCCGGTGGACCTCGAGGCCGAGCGCAACTTGCAGCGCCTGCTGATCGAGGGCGCGCGCCGCGGCCTCTTTCGCTCGGCCCACGACTGTGGGACCGGGGGCCTCGCCGTCGCCCTGGCCGAGGCGGCCATGGGCGGGCCCTACGCGGTGCAAGGCCTTGGAGCGGCGGTGGACCTCGCCCTTCACGCCGGTGCCAGCACGCCCGGCCCGCCCGACAGCCCGGATGCGAGGCTTCTGTTCGGAGAGGACGCGGCCCGGGCGATCGTGACGGCGAGCCCCGGCACCGAGGGCGCCGTGCTGGCCCTGGCCCGAGAGCTGGGGGTCCCCGCGGTGGCGGTGGGTACGGTGGGCTTGCCCGGCGGCGACCTGCAGATCCGGGGCTTGGAGTCCACCTACACCTGGCGGATCGCGGAACTCAGGGACATCTACCTGAACGCGATCCCACGCCGGATGGCCAGGGTGCGAGAGGACGGGGCCGGGGTGTAAACCGCCGAGCGGCGGAAGATTGGCGTAGGCCCCCGGAACGGGCGCTGGCGCCGCGCCGGTTCCCGGCGGGTGGCACGAGAGCAAGGACGGAAGCATGTGCGGAGTGTTCGGCGTTTCGGGCGTCGCCGAGGCGGCTCGCCTCGCGTACCTCGGGCTCTATGCCTTGCAGCACCGGGGCCAGGAGAGCGCGGGGATCGTGGCGATTGACGAGCACGGCAATCCACGCGCCCAGCGGGGGATGGGGCTGGTCGGCGAGATCTTCAACGACGCGTCGTTCGGCCGGCTGCTGGGCGACGTGGCGGTGGGGCACACCCGTTACTCGACCGCGGGCAGTTCGGTCCTGGCCAACGCCCAGCCCCTGCTGCACGACACCAAGATCGGGCCCCTGACCATCGCGCATAACGGCAACCTGACCAACGCTCCGGATCTCCGCCGCGAGCTGGTGGACGAAGGCGCCATCTTCAACTCCACGACCGACACCGAAGTGCTGGTGCACCTCATCGCCCGATCGCGCCAGCCCACGCCGGACGAGGCGATCCGGGAAGCGCTGGAGAAATCGGAGGGGGCGTACACCCTGGTCATGGCCGTGGGGCGGACCCTGTACGCGGTGGTGGACGCCCGGGGGTTCCGGCCGCTCTGCGTGGGCCGGCTGGGGGGCGGGGTAGTGGTGGCGTCGGAGACCTGCGCCCTCGACCTGGTCGGGGCGCAGATGGTCTGCGAGCTGGAGCCCGGCCAGTGCCTCAAGATCGAGGACGGCCACATCACCGAGCTCCCGCGGCTGCGGCCCCGGCCGGTCAGCCGCTGCGTCTTCGAGCTGGTCTACTTCGCGCGACCCGACAGCCGGGTATTCGGCGAATCGGTGGACCGGGTCCGGCGCGAGCTGGGGCGGCAACTGGCCCGCGAGCACCCCGCCCCCGGCGCCGAGGTGGTCATGAGCGTGCCGGACAGCTCCAACGCCATGGCGCTGGGCTTTGCCGAGGTCTCGGGGATCAAGCTGGAGCACGGCCTGATCCGGAACCACTATGTCGGGCGGACGTTCATCAATCCCACCCAGGCGCTCCGGGTCGCCAAGGTGCGGATCAAGTTCAACCCGGTGCGTGATGTGATCGAGGGCAAGTCCGTGGTCATGGTGGACGACAGCCTGGTGCGGGGCACCACGAGCCGCGGCCTGGTGCAAATGATCCGCAGCGCCGGGGCCCGGGAAGTGCACCTGCGGCTCGCCTCGCCGCCGATCACCGGCCCCTGCCACTACGGGATTGACACCCCGACCCGCGACGAGCTCATTGCCGCCACCCACTCGGTGGAAGAGATCCGCCGGTTCCTGGGCGTGGACTCGCTCGGGTATCTCTCGCTCGAAGGGATGCTCCGCGCGGCGGGGACGACGAACCGGTTCTGCCACGCCTGCTTCTCCGGCGACTACCCGACCGAGGTCTCGGACGAGCTGGTCCAGTTGCGCCACGCCGCCCCACCCATCGCCACCGGCGCATGAAGGCACCCTACTCCCAGCCGGTCGTCTACTTCTTCGGCCAGGGCCGGGCCGACGGCACGGCCACCATGAAAGACATCCTCGGTGGCAAGGGCGCAGGCCTCGCCGAGATGACCAATCTGGGCATCCCCGTACCGCCCGGGTTTACGATCGCGACCACCATCTGCCTCACCTATCTGGAAACCCGACAGTTCCCACCCTGGCTCCGCTCCCAGGTGGAGACCAGCCTCCAGCGGCTCGAAGCGGCGACCGGCCGGCATTTCGGCGGCAGCGAGCGGCCTCTGCTGGTGTCGGTTCGCTCGGGCGCCCCGGTTTCGATGCCCGGCATGATGGACACCATTCTCAACCTGGGGCTGAACGATACCGCGGTTGAGGGTTTGCTCCGGGAGAGCAACAACCCGCAGTTCGCCTGGGACAGCTACCGCCGCTTCGTGCAGATGTACGGCACCGTGGTCTACGATCTGCCGAAGGCCCCCTTCGAGGAGCAGCTCCAGGTCCGGAAGCAGCGCTGCGGCGTCGCCCGCGACATTGACCTGCCAGCCGAGGAGATGCAGGCCTTGGTCCGCGAATTCAAGCAGCACATCCAACGGGCCACCGGCCGTCCCTTCCCCGAGGACCCCATGGAGCAGCTCTGGGGAGCGATCGCCGCGGTGTTCGAGAGCTGGAACACCCGGCGCGCGATGGACTACCGGAAGCTGCACGACATCCCCGACACCATGGGCACGGCGGTCAACGTGGTTACCATGGTCTTCGGAAACATCGGGGAGGACTCGGGGACCGGCGTCGCGTTCACCCGCGACCCCTCCACGGGAGAGAAGCGGCTGTACGGCGAGTTCCTCCTCAACGCCCAGGGCGAGGACGTGGTGTCAGGCACCCGGGACGTGGAGGACCTGGCCCGGTTGAAGGAGATCATGCCCCAGGCGTATGCCGAGCTGGAGCGAATCGCGCGGATCCTGGAGCGGCACTTCCGCGACGTCCAGGACATGGAGTTCACCATCGAGCGGGGCAAGCTGTACATGCTCCAGACTCGCCGGGCCCAGCGTTCCGGCCAGGCGGCCGTGCGGATCGCCTGCGAGATGGTGGACGAGGAGCTGATCACCGAGGAGGAGGCCGTCGCCCGGATCCCGCCCAACGACTTGAACCAGCTGCTGCACCCCACCATAGACCCCAACAGTCAGGTGGACCTGCTCACCACCGGGCTTCCCGCCTCTCCCGGTGCGGCCTCGGGCGCGGCCGTCTTCGACGCCGATCTGGCCGAACAGTTGGGCAAGCGCGGGGAATCGGTCATTCTGGTGCGGCGGGAGACCTCCCCCGAGGATTTTCACGGCATGCTGGCGGCCCGCGGCATCCTCACGGCGCGAGGGGGGATGACGAGCCACGCGGCGGTGGTGGCGCGGGGACTCGGCAAACCCTGCGTGGCCAGTGCCCAGGACCTCGAAGTGAACGAAGAGCGCCGGGAGTTCGCGGTCAATGGGCGCTCGATCAAACAGGGCGAGTGGATCACCATTGACGGGGGAAGCGGGCGGGTCTTCGGCGGCCGGGCGACGCTGGTTCCCCCCGAGCTGTCGGGCAATTTCAACCGGCTCATGGAATGGGCGGACAAGGTTCGGACCCTGCGGGTCCGGGTCAATGCCGATACCCCGGCGGATGCCCACCGGGGTCGGGACTTCGGGGCCGAGGGAATCGGCCTCTGCCGCACCGAGCACATGTTCTTCGAGGGCGACCGGCTCATCGCCATGCGGGAGATGATCCTGGCACAGGACGCGGCCGGCCGGCAGCGCGCCCTCGCCAAGCTGCTGCCGATGCAGCGGGGGGATTTCGAGGCCATCTTCCGGGCGATGGAGGGCTTTCCGGTCTGCATCCGGCTGCTGGACCCGCCGCTCCACGAGTTCCTGCCCCGCGAAGCGGGAGAGATCGAGGAGATGGCGGCCGCCCTCGGCCAGCCCGTGGCGGAAGTGCAGCGGATCGTGGCCAGTCTGCAGGAAGCCAACCCCATGCTCGGGCTCCGCGGCTGCCGGCTCGGCATCGTCTACCCCGAGATCACCGCCATGCAGGCCCGGGCGATCTTCGAGGCCGCCTGCGCCGTGGCGCTCCGCAAGGGCCGGGTCCAGCCGGAGGTCATGATCCCGCTCACGGCGAGCGTGGTCGAGTTCCGCAAACAGGCCCTCATCGTGCGGCAGGTCGCTGAAGAGGTGTTCCGGGAGCGCCAGATCACGGTGCCCTACCTGCTGGGCACCATGATCGAACTCCCCCGTGCCGCCCTCACCGCCGACGAAATGGCGCGCGAGGCCCAGTTCTTCTCCTTCGGCACCAACGACCTCACCCAGACCACGTGGG
>JBBIMQ010000084.1:0-9455 GCA_037444345.1 Gemmatimonadota bacterium
CCGCCCGCGAAGCGCGGATCCCGGCACGGCGGCGCGCTCCGCTCCGGCTCGACGCGACCGAGCTCAGGAGTCTGAGCGCCCGGCTGCGCTCCGGAAGCGCGGGCTTCTACCGTGCGCTCGACGCCCTCGAGGCGGCGATGCACGCGGTCCGGGCCCGCCATCCCGGCGCCGATGCACTGGCGGCCTGGGAGCAGGCCCTCCTCGCCGCAGCCCGGCGGCTCGAGGCGGCCTGGCTGGCACTCGAGGCCGCGCTCCACCGCGAGTGGGCGGAATGGGAGGCGGAGGTGCAGGCGGTGCGGGCCTGGCGCCGCCCAGCATGGCCGCTCTGGATCGCCGGGGTCGCCTGGTTCGGGCTCGCCCTGTGGGCCGGGCTCGTGCTCGGCGGCTATCTGCCGGTCCCCGCGCCGCTCCGCGGCATCGCCGCTGCCATCTGGGAGCGATGGAACTGATCGGCATCGGCCTCGACCTGGTGGACGTCGCGCGGGTGGAGCGCATGATGGAGCGCCACGGCGAGCGGGTCGTGGCGCGGTTCCTGACCGAGCGGGAACGGGCCTACGTGAACGGGAAGCACCGCCCCGCCCTCCACATCGCGGCTCGCATCGCGGCCAAGGAGGCGGCCTACAAGGCGTTCCAGGCGCTCCCCGGCGCCCGCGCGGTGAGCTGGCACGACCTCGAGGTCGAGCGCGAAACCGAGGGGCGCCCCTCGCTGGTGCTGTCGGGCCTGGCCCTGGAGCTGGCCCGGCGCCACGGGCCCCTCCGGATCGAGCTGTCGCTCTCGCATTCGGACTCCACCGCCGGTGCCGTGGCCCTGGTGGTTCGAGGCCCCCGGCCCTGAAACCGGCGGGCGGGCCCACCGCTGAGGCTCGCCCGCGCCGGCCACGCGCGAGGTGCTCCCCCCGGCTCCTGGCGGCCGGACTGGAGAGAGCACCGAGTCGGGGCGTTCGCGCTCCCTGTGAGACCATTCCCCCACCGGCCGGCTCGGTTTCACCCGGCCGAAACCCTGAATCGCAATCCTCCTCCGTTACCATGAAAGCGCTTCCCCACGTGTTCGAAAACAACCGCCGCTGGGCCCGCGCCATGACCCAGGCCCGGCCTGACTTCTTCGCCCGGCTCGCCGCGCAACAGAGCCCGCGCTATCTCTGGATCGGCTGCGCCGACAGCCGGGTGCCGGCCAACGAGATCGTGGGCCTGCTACCGGGCGAGCTGTTCGTGCACCGCAACGTCGCTAACCTGGTCATTCACACCGATCTCAACTGTCTCTCGGTGCTCCAGTTCGCGGTGGAGGTGCTCCGGGTCGAACACGTGATCGTCTGCGGGCACTTCGGATGCGGCGGCGTCGCGGCGGCCCTCCGCTCCGCCCCGCTCGGGCTGATCGAGAACTGGCTCCGCCATATCCAGGACATTCGCGACCGCCACGCCGAACTCCTCGCCGCCCTCCCGAGCGAGCAGGCGCGGGTGGACCGGCTCTGCGCGCTCAACGTGCTCGAGCAGGCGCGCAATGCCTGCCGCACCACGATTCTCCAGGAGGCGTGGCGCCGGGGCCAGAGTGTGGCCGTGCATGCGTGGATCTACCGCCTCACCGATGGCCTGCTCCGTGATCTCGGCTTCACCGTCTCGGCCCCGGAGGAGGCTCTCCCGGCGTTCGAACAGGCGGTGGAACGGCGGCGCCGGGCAGAAGCCGGCGACGGCGAGCCGGGTACCGGCCGGTGATCGAAGGCTGGCTGTCGGTACCGGACCGGTTGTTCAGGCCCAAAGACGACTGAGGGGGGGACCTCGGCCGTGCGCCGAGGGAGGTCTGGTAGGTTTGTCAGGCATGGGCCCAAGGCGCGAGCCCGGCGCCGGGACGAGCGATCTGGTCTGGCAGGGTACCCCCGCGCAGGGTCGCGGAGAACCCGCTCCACCCGCCAGAGGCGGCCGGCGAAGCCTGGCCGGGCATTGGGGTCGCTGTTCATGCGGACCTCCCGAAAGGGCGGGCAGGATTGCTGTCTCCTGGCCTGGACCGCAAGCCATCGCACGGACACCGCTCAATCCGGAACGACGTGTCCGGTCAGCACCGCTAGATCCGCCGCGGATTCCGGAGGAGGCGGAGCGCCTCTGGCAAGGCGCGGAGCCGGTCGCGAAGCCGCGGTGCGAAGGCGAACCGCACGAACGCGTCACGGTGCGCGTAGCTCTCCGGGTGGTAGCCGAACCACCAGGGCAGGTGCCGCCGGTCGAGCCGGTCGGCTCCCACGAACTTGGCGCGGCAAGTCTCGAGCAGGCCGAACTCTGCGTGGGTCCGCCCCAGCCCCGATTCCTTCTCGCCGCCGTGCGGGGCTTCTGCCGCGCCGACATAGCTCGCCGCGTCGTTGACCAGCACCGCGCCGGCTTCGATCCGCCGGGCCAGGGCAAGCCCGCGCCTCCGGTCGCGGGTCCAGATGCTGGCGGCCAGGCCGTAGCGAGTATCGTTCGCCACCCCAATGGCCTCTTCCACGTCGGCCACTTCCACCACCGGAAGCACGGGGCCGAAGACCTCCTCTCGCCACAGGCGCGAGGTCCTCGGCACCCCGGTCACCACCGTGGGTTCGAAGAACGTGGGCCCGAGGTCGGGCCGGCGACGGCCCCCCACCAGCACCCTCGCTCCCTGGGCCACCGCGTCCTGGAGTTGCTCCTCCAGGAGCCGGAGCTGGGCCTCCCGGATCACGGGGCCCACATCGGTCCCGGGCCGCAGGCCGGGGCCGAGTTCGAGCGCGCGCGCCTTGGCCACGAGCAGGTTGACGAACCGCTCGAACACCGGCTGCTCGACGATGACCCGCTTGGCCGCAACGCAGGTCTGGCCCCCGTTCGCGAAGCGGGCCCAGAGGGCGCCGCTCGCGGCGCGATCGAGGTCGGCGTCTGCAAGGACCACGCAGGGATCGCTCCCGCCGAGCTCGAGCGAGACGGGCACCAGGTGCTCGGCGGCGAGCCGGGCCGCCCGGCGCCCGGTGGCGACGCTGCCGGTGAAGAAGAGCTTGTCCGGGCCGGCCTCGACCAGCGCGGCTCCCACCTCCCCGCGACCGACCAGCAGCTGGCAGCAGTCGGGCGGCACGCCGGCCTGGTGCAAGAGTTCGACGGTACGGAGCGCGGTGCGGACCGTGAACTCGCTCGGCTTGAACAGGACGGCGTTGCCGGCCAGGAGAGCGGGAACGATGGCGCTCGCCGGCAGGAAGAGCGGATAGTTCCAGGGCGCGATCACGCCGACCACGCCCACCGGCTCCCAGTACAGCCGCCCGTACTTGCCGAGAAAGGCGATGTTCCTGGGACGAATGGGGCGGGGCCGGAGGATGCGCTCGCCCTGATCCAGATAGTACCGGGCGAGATCGAGCGTGACCGCGACGTCGGCCAGGAGCGACTCCGCCACCGGCTTGCCGTTCTCCCGGGTCACCAGCTCGGCCAGCTCGGCACGATGGTGGTAGAGGAGGTCCCGGAACCGGGCCAGCACGGCCCGGCGCTCGCGGTAGGGCCGGGCCGCCCAGGCGGGCTGGGCACGGCGGGCCCGTTCAAGCGAGCCCGGAACCGCTTCGGGGGGAGTGACAGGAGTCTCGGCGAAGACCTGGCCGGTGGCAGGGTCAATGGCGGGGACGGTTTCGGGCACGGGGGCCTTCCAATTCCGAATGGGTCGCTCTAGTTTGAGCGCTGTCGCCAACAGACTTCTTGAGAGTGATTCTCATCGCCGCACTGACCGCCGTTGGCGGTCTCCTCCTGGGAGGTTCTCCGATCGGCGGTCCGGCGGCGAACGACCAGGCTCCGATCGTCCGGCGCCTGGCCGCCACGGCGCGCCTGGCAGCGCAGGAGTACCGCATCGGGGTGAGCGGGGGGCGGATGGTGATGGCGGCCGAAGTCGAGGAGGCCAAGCTCTTCCTCGCCGAGGCCCGCCGCACCGCGGAACTCCTGCCGCCCGAACTCGGCCGCTCCACCAGCCTCGAGCTCGAGGCCATTCTGGCGCTGGTGGCTTCCACTGCTCCTCCCGATTCGGTGAGTGCCCGCGTTGAACGGCTCACCAGCTCGCTGGCCCAGCGGCTGGGGGTGGTGCTCGACGAGATCCCCAGCCGGGTGCCCACCCTGACGCGCGGTGCTGAAGTGTACCGGCGGGAGTGCGCGGGGTGCCACGGGGCCACGGGGCGGGGCGACGGACCGCTGGCTGCGGGGCTGGACCCGCCCCCGGCCGATCTCACCGACTTCCGTGAGCTCGCCGACCGCTCGCCGCTCGACTTCTACCACAAGGTGACGATCGGTGTCGCGGGCACCGCGATGCCGGCCTACGAGACGCGCCTTTCGGCGGAGGACCGCTGGGCCGTCGCCGTCTACTCCTCCCTCCTCAGGCTTCCGGCCCCCCGGGGCGAGGTGCCGGCCGGCCTCCGGGATTTTGCGACCACGGCGCGGATGAGCGATCAGGCGGTGGCGGCCGCGCTCGAGCCCGGGGCCGATCCCCTGGCCCCGGCGCTCCGCGCGCGCATCGCGGCCGTGCGCGGATTCCAGGCCACCACGGCGGCCGGCGCGGTGGCGGCCCGGGTGTTCGCCCGGGTGCGGGCAGAGCTCGACACGACCCTGGCGCTGGCCCGATCGGGAGAGGGGCCGGCGGCAAGCGCACGGGCCTTCGACGCCTACATGACCTTCGAGGAGGTGGAGCACGAACTCCGGGCCCGGGATCCGGAGCTTGCGGCGGCGCTCGAGGCCGGCTTCGCCGCCCTCCGCACCCGGGCCGCCGGCGGGGCCCGGATCGGCGAGCTGGAGGAGATCCGGCGCACCGTCCTCGCCGATCTGGAGAAGGCCGAGCGACTGATCGGGGACCGGTTGCCGGGGTTCAACCTGTTCGTCCAGTCGTTCGTCATTCTGCTGCGCGAGGGGCTCGAGGCGATCCTCGTGGTCGGCGCGCTGGTGGCGTTTCTTGTCAAGACCGGCGCGGGGCACCGGCGCCGCGACCTGCACATCGGCGTCGGGGCCGCGGTGTTCGCGAGCCTGCTCACCGCGGTCCTCCTCGAGACCCTGTTCCGCGTTTCCGCGGCCCAGCGGGAAGGACTCGAAGGGATCACGATGCTGGTGGCCACCGCGATGCTCTTCTACGTGAGCTACTGGCTCTTGAGCAAGATGGAAGTCGCCAAGTGGAATCGCTTTGTACGGGGGCGGGTCCAGGACGCGGTCTCGAGCGGCTCGGCCCTCGCGCTCGCCTCGGTGGCGTTCCTCGCCGTGTACCGGGAAGGCTTCGAGACGGTGCTGTTCTACAAGGCGCTCTTCCTCGCCGGCGGGAGCGGCTCCGCCTGGCCGGTGCTCCTGGGGATGGCCCTGGGTGCCGTCGCGCTCGCCCTGGTGTATCTGGCCATCAATCGGTTCGGGGTGCGGATTCCCCTCAAGCCGTTCTTCGGGGTGACGAGCGCCTTTCTCTACTACATGGCTTTCGTCTTCGCCGGTCAGGGGGTGGCGGAGCTCCAGGAAGGCGGCCTGGTGAGCGCGACCATCGTCACCGGCGCGCCGCGGCTTCCCGCCCTGGGGATCTACCCGACCGTCGAGTCCCTGGCAGCACAGGGGCTCCTGCTGGTGCTTCTCGTGGCGGGCCTGGTGTGGACCTTCGTTCTCGAGCCCCGGCGGCTCAGGGTGACGGGCGAGCTTGTGCCCGAGCCACCTCCGGCGCCGGACCTCGCACCAGAGCCGGCCGCGCTGTACGAGCCTCCGGCCCGGCTGGAGCAGGAGATGCTCCGCTCGCTGGAGCGCATGGACGCCGACCTGGCGGAGCTCCGGGCCGAGGTGGAGCGCCTCCGGGCGGCGCTCGAGCGGGCGGCGAGGCGGGGAAGGGTGTAAATGAAACCGCCCGCCGTGAGGCGGGCGGTTTCGACGGAGAGGGGTGGTAGGCCGCCCCCTGTCATGAGACCGGAGCCGAGGCTGGCTGCGCGCTCCGCACTGGACCTACCACCTGCTGCTGGGCCGCGGGCCTGGACCCGCAGCGAGACCGGTGGTAGGCGGCCCCCTGAGGACGCCTGCGGCAATCGCAGCGATCACCGCTGGGCTTCGACCTACCACCCGTTCCATGGCACCTGACGCAGTGCCTCGCCCCTGCTAAGAGCAGCGAACGTGCCACGAGTGGCAGTCTTGCTATCCTGTTGGATGGCAACGGGTTCGGTAGCTGGGTCGCTCCTGGGGGACCAGGAACCTATTGCCGGGTGAAGGCAAGATTTGCCGGAACGCTGTTCCGGGTCATCCGCTCCGCGCCAGGTAGGGTCCCGGCGGGGGGTCGCTCTCCCGCCAGCGCTGCCGCCAGAGGATCCCGCCGATCAGGACCAGCCCCAGGCTCACCGCCTGCGCGACGGTCAGGGGGCCCAGCCAGCGATCGTCCTTGGCCCGGAGAAACTCGATCAGGAACCGCTCGGTGCCCGCCAGCACGAGATAGACCCCGAACAGCCAGCCGATCGGCCGCGGGGTGGTCCGAAGCCGCCAGAGCACCGCGAACGCGACCAGCATGAGCGCCACCTCGTAGAGCTGGGTGGGGTGGACGGCGAGCACGGCCGTGGGATCGGTGCCGGCCGGGAGCGCGATCCCGAAGAGCTGGGTCAGATTCTCCGCGGTAGTGGGCGGTAGCCCCTGGGGAAACTTCACCCCCCAGGGGAGCGAGGTGGGGTGGCCGTAATCGTCGTTGACAATGAAGCACCCGACCCGTCCCAGGGCATAGGCCGCGGCCAACGCCGGAGCAGTAAGGTGCAGGGTCCACCGGGTGGGGACTTTGAGGCGCCAGCCGTTGACGAGCACGGCCACCGCCCCGCCCAGGAAGCCGCCGTACCACACCAGCCCGCCCCGGGCGAAGAGCGGCCCCCCGTGCATGATCCAGTACCACAGCCGCGCGCCCACGATGCCCCCGATGACCGCTGCCACCACGATGTCGGCGGAGTACTCCTCGTTGAGCCCCCGCCGCCGGAGTTCCAGAGCGATGAGCCAGCCGCCCACCAGGAATCCGACCATCAGCATGATGCCGTAGCCGGTGATCTCGATCGGGCCGAGCGGAAACTTGAGGGGATAGATGTTCATGGCGGGCTCCCGAGCGGTTCAGGCAGGCCGGTCAATCCCGGCAGCGGGAGGTCGGCGCGGGGTTCCAGATCATAGCCGCTCCGTTCTCCCTGGGCGAGGCGGAAGAGGGCCGCGGCCCCGATCATGGCGGCGTTGTCGGCGTTGAGCCGGGGCGAGGCGGTGACCACCCGGACCGCCTCGCCCAGGCGCTGGCGGGACCGCTCGAGGAGGGCGCGGTTGCACGCGACCCCTCCCCCCAGGACCAGGGTGGGGTAGCCCAGCTCCTCGACCGCCGCGGCGGCTTTCTCCACCAGGACCTCGAGCACTGCGTCCTGGAAGCCGCGGGCCAGGTCGGCCCGGTCGCGCTCCAGGTCGGGGCTTTGCCGCACCGCGCGGAGCACGGCGGTCTTGAGCCCGCTGAACGAGAAGGCGAACCGGTCGGGGCCGCCCGCGGCCAGGGCCTGCAGCATGGGGCGGGGGAAGCGATAGCGGGACGGGTCGCCGCGCGCTGCCAGGCGCTCGAGCGGGGGGCCACCCGGGTAGCCCAGGCCGAGCAGCATGGCCACCTTGTCGAAGGCCTCCCCCGCGGCATCGTCCCGGGTGCCGCCCAACCAGCGGTAGTGGCCCCAGGCCGGGACGTCGAGCAGCAGGGTGTGGCCGCCGCTCACGAGCAGGGCCACGAAGGGCGGGTCGAGGGCGGGATCATCGAGCTTGGGCGCGAAGAGGTGCCCTTCCAGGTGGTGCACGCCGAGGAACGGGAGTTCCAGCGCGCGTGCCAGGGTCTTGCCGTACATCACCCCGACCAGGAGCGCGCCGACCAGGCCGGGCCCTGCGGTCACCGCGATGCCCTCCAGGTCGGCGAACCCGGTCCCGGCCTCGGCCAGGGCGCGGTCAATGACCGGACCGACGGTCACCAGGTGGGCCCGGCTCGCGAGTTCCGGGACCACCCCGCCGAAGACGGCGTGCACGTCCTGCGACAGGATGACGAGGCTCTCGAGCCGGGGGGCGGTCGGGTCGCCGGCCACGACCGCCGCCGAGGTCTCGTCGCAGGAGGTCTCCAGCGCGAGGATCCGGGTGGCCATCTAGCGCCGCGCGGGCGCGGCCGAGATGGTCTCGGCCGTGTCGCCGGCGGCGGGGGGCGCGGCGCCCGGTTGGAGCAGCCGTTGCACCAGCGCCAGGTTGACCGGCGAGGCCCAGTTGTGGGCTCCGATCACCCGCTTCATGATCACCCCGTCGCGGTCCAGCAGAAAACTTTCCGGCACGCCGGTGGTCTGGTAGACCTGCTGAATCGCGCCCTTCCGATCGTGGAGGATGTCGAAGGTGAGCCCGAGCTCGCGGGCGAAGGCGCGCACCGTTTCCGGCCCCGCCTCGTCCACGCTCACGGCCGCGATCCGGAACCCGCGGGGGCCGAGCGAATCGTAGAGCCGTTGCATCGAGGGCATCTCGTCCTTGCAGGGGCCGCACCAGGTGGCCCAGATATTGACCAGCGTCACGTGGCCTCGGTAGTGCTGCCGGAGCGAGATGCTGTCGCCGGTGCCGAGATCGTAGACCCGGTAGTCAGGCGCCCGGGATCCGACCGCCACGGTTTCGACGTCCGGGCCCAGCCAGACCAGGAGCCCCGCGCCTGCTCCGATCCCCACCAGCACGGCGCCGACCAGTCCCCACTGTTTCCCCATCGCGATCACACCCTTTCGAGACAACACCGCCGGAGCGCTCGCACCGCCCGGGCGGGATCGGGTTCGCCGAAGACGGCGGTGCCGGCCACGAAGGTGTCGGCGCCGGCGCGCCAGGCAGCTTCGATGGTGTCCGTGGTGATTCCCCCGTCCACTTCCAGCACCGCCCGAGATCCGGCCGCGTCGAGCAGGCGCCGGGCCCGGCGGATCTTCCCGGTCGCCGCGGGCAGGTAGGCCTGGCCGCCGAACCCCGGGTTCACGCTCATGACGAGGAGCAGGTCGAGGTCGTCCACCACCTCCTCGGCGTAGGCCAGCGGGGTTCCCGGATTGAGGGCCAGGCCCGCCAGCATGCCGCGCTCGCGGATCCGCGCCAGGTGCCGCTGGGTGTGGGCCGTCGCTTCGGGGTGAAGCGAGCAGACCCGAACACCCAGATCGGCGTATTCGTCAATGTAGCGCTCCGGTTCCAGCACCATGAGGTGCACATCGAGCGGCGCGTCGGTGAACTGGCGGACCGCGCGGATGAGGGGCGCGCCGAAGGTGAGGTTGGGTACGAACCGTCCGTCCATCACGTCGAGGTGGAGCCACTCGGCGCCACCCTCGAGGGCCGCCTGCACCTGCTCGCGGAGCCGCCCCAGGTCGGCGGCGAGGAGACTGGGAGCGATCCGTACCTGCATCAGGATGCTTTCCGGCTCAGGACAATGTCCACCCGGGTGCCGCGCGCGGCGCGGGTCCCGCGCCCCGGGCGCTGCTCGATCACCGTGCCCGGCGGCCGAT
>JBBIMQ010000085.1:0-9448 GCA_037444345.1 Gemmatimonadota bacterium
GGGCGCTGCACGAGATCCTGGCCCGCTACACCCCGGTCATCGAGCCCCGGTGGTATGGCCACGCCTATCTCGATCTCACCGGCACCGGCCGGCTCTTCGGGTCCGCGGCGGACGTGGCGGCGCGGATCGCCCGCGAGGCGCGCGACCGCCTGGGTCTCCCGCTCTCGGCAGGGGTGGCCCGGAACAAGCTGGTGAGCGAGGTGGCGTCGGAGGTGGTCAAGGCGGAACTCGCCGCTTCGGCGGCCCGGCGGCCTGTCCCGAGCGGAGCGTGGGGGTCCGGCGGGCCGGCCCTGCTGGAGGTGTGCGCCGGGGGCGAGTCCGTCTTTCTCGCTCCGCACCCCGTCGCGCTGCTCCCCGACCTCGCGCCCGACATCCGCGCGCGGCTCGGCGACTACCAGCTCGAGCGGATCGGCGAGATCGCCGCCCTCGACCCCGAGGATCTGGCGCAGGTCTTCGGGCCGCCGGGCCGCCTGCTTCATGCCCACGCCCGCGGCATTGACCCGAGTCCGGTCCTGCCGCCGGCGACCAAGGCCGAGTTTCGCGCGGTCCACACCTTCGCCGGCGACAGCAACGATGTGGCGCTGCTCCACCGGGTACTCCGCCATCTGGTCGAGCGGCTGGGGCGGCGCCTCCGCCAGCGCGGCCTGGTCGCGCGGCGGCTCACCGTTCAGCTCGCCTGGACCGACTACGCCACGGCCAGGCAGAGGGTCTCGCTTCCTCCGGCGGCGCTCGACCTCGAGCTCTACGACGCCGCCCGCCGGGCCCTGGCGCTCGCCAACCGGCGGACGGTCGCGCTGCGGGCGCTGGGAGTGACGGTGGATCGGTTCCTGGAAGCGGCCTGCCAACTGGAGTTGTGGGACGGCGGAACGGCCGGCGGCTTCCCGCCTGCTGCTTCCCTCGCCTCCGCTCGGGGCGGGCGGGGCGGGCCGGCAGAGCGGCAACCCGTGCCGCCGGCGGGCGAGCCGACCACCCCACGATCCGCTCGCTCGCTGGCCTTACAAGCCGCCATTGACCGGATCCGCGCCCGGTGGGGAGTCCGCGGCATCCACTACGAGCACAGCTGCCGGAGGGTCGAGTGACGGACTCCAGGCCGCAGCCTTGCGCTGAGCACCGAGACCCGCCGCGGCGGGCCCTGGCCTGCCCTCACCACTCGAGCACGATCTTGCCGAACACCTCGTTCCTCTCCATCGCGGCGTGGGCCCGGGCGATCTCGCGCATCGGGAAGACCGCACCCACGACAGGGCGGACCGGCGGCCCCTCCGGCTCCCCGGCGGGCCGGCGGTTCGTCTCGTCCCGCACGAACCAGGGTTCCACCCGCTCGCTGAACTCCCGCACCAGCTCGATCCGTTCCGCGAGCGGCCGGGTGCGCATGACGCTGCCGATCACTTCCAGCCGTTTCCGGAGCAGCGGCTCGAGGCTCGCCTCGGCGCGGGGGCCCTGGAGAAGGCCGAGCAGGACCAGGCGGCCGCGGGGCGCGAGCACGGCAAGATTGTCGGCGAAGGCGGGGCCACCTAACACGTCCAGGATCAGGTCCACTGGCTCCCGGAGCGCCGCGCGAAAGGGGCCGCGGCTGGTATCAATGCCCTGGCGGAGCCCGAGCGCGCGGGCCCGCTCGAGCTTCGCCTCGCTCCGCGAGGTGCCGATCGGAGTCGCTCCCAGCCGGGCGGCGAGCTGCACCGCCGCGGTCCCGACCCCGCTCCCCACGGCGTGGATGAGCACCCGCTCGCCGGCCCGGAGTCGGCCCCGCGCGACCAGCGCGTCCCAGGCTGTCAGGAAGGCCTCGGGGATGGCCGCGGCCTCGGTCCAGCTGAACCCGGCGGGGACGGGCAGCGCCTCGTCCTGGTGGACCACGACGTACTCGGCGTGGGCGCCCCCCCCCACGAGACCCATCACCCGGTCGCCGGCCCGCCAGCGGGTCACCCCCGAGCCCAGGACCTCGACCTCGCCGGCGTACTCGAGACCGGGAATGTCGGCGGGCCAGCCGGGGGGGGCCGGATACGCTCCGCGCCGCTGGAGAATATCGGCCCGGTTCAGGCCGGCGGCCCGCACCCGAACCCGCACCTGCTCCGGGCCCGGCGCGGGGGTTGGGACCTCGCGGAACGCGATGACGTCGGGGCCGCCAGCGGCGGTGTAGACGATTGCGTGCATGGGCGCTTCGGTGATCGGGAACGAGTGAGGGGTGCCTGGCGGAATGCGTGACGGCCCCGAGACGGCGCGGCGCACCCTCAAGATACAGCCATCTCCGGCATGTTCACCCACCTCCATGTCCACTCCTGGTTTTCCCTGGGCTCCGGGGTCTCGAGCCCCGAGCGCCTGGTGGGGGCGGCGGCGGCGCGTGGGTTCACCGCCCTCGCGTGCACCGACACCAACGGGGTGTACGGCGCCGTGGAGTTCCAGCAGGCGGCACTGGCGCAGGGCATCCGGCCGATCCTGGGGGCCCATCTGGTCGCCGGCGGGGAAGAGACTGTGGCGCTCGCAACGGACGAGCGGGGGTGGGGGGCACTGTGCCGGGCGATTACCCGAATTCACTGGGCCGCTCCGGGCCGCGGGCGGCGTCCGGTGTCTGGCGAGGACTCCGCCACGGTCCGCGGCAGGTTCAGTCTCTCGGCTCAGCTCGCGGCGGACCGCGAGGGCCTGCTGCTTCTCTCCTGCGATGTGGCCTTTCTCGAGCGGGTGGTGCGGCTCGCGGGCCCCCGAGACGTTTACGCCGAGCTCCGGCCCGGCAGGGAGCGGCACGCGGTCGCGGCGGCGGCCCGGCGGCTCGGCGTCCCCGCGGTGGTGACCGGCGGCGTGAGGTTCGCCCATCCGGAGGACTGGCCCCGGCATCGGCTCCGGGTGGCGATCGCGCGGAACGAGGCGATCTCCGCGGTGCCGGCGGACGGACGGCCAGCCGGGCCGCGCGGCAGGGACCAGTCGCCCGCCGGTGCGCCAGCCCTGTCCCACCGGGAGGCGTGGCTTCGGGGGGCGGCGGAAATCGCCCGCCACTTCCCCGACTGCCCCGAGGCGCTGGACCGGGCCGGCGAGCTGGCCGACCGCTGCCGCTATCGGATCCCGGTCGGGGAGCGGGTGATCGCGCCGCGCTTCGAGTCGTCGCGCGACCCGGAGGATGCGCTGGCCCGGCTCCGCGCCCTGGCGTACGAGGGCGCCCTCCGGCGCTACGGGACCATCGCCCCGGTGACGCGGGAACGGCTGGAGCACGAGCTCGCGATCATCGGACAGCAGCGCTTCGCCGACTACTTCCTGGTGGTGCACGACATCGTGCAGCACGGCCCCACGCACTGCGGCCGGGGGTCCGTCGCTAACTCGATCGTGAGCTACTGTCTCGGCATCACTCACGTGGATCCGCTGGGTGCCGGGCTTCTCTTCGAGCGTTTCCTCAATCCCGAGCGCCGCGACCCGCCGGATATTGACCTCGATTTCCCCTGGGATGAGCGGGACGCCGTGCTGGCCTACGTGTTCCGGAAGTATCCTCACCCCCGGCCATGGTGGCCAACCACAACTGTTTCCGGCTCCGCGGCGCGCTGCGCGAGGTGGCCAAGGTCCACGGCCGGCCTCCTGGCGAGATCCGGGAAGTCACCCGGCGCTTCCCCTGGTTCGCCGAGGAGGAGTCCCTCGCCGATCTCCTGGCAAAGCACCCCAACTTCGAGGGGCTCCACCTCCCCGAGGTCTGGCGCGAGCTCGCAGCACAGGCCCAGCCGCTGGTCGGAACGCCGCGACACCTCTCGGGGCACCCGGGCGGGGTGGGGAGCGTGCCGGACGCTCTCACCACCTACGTCCCGGTGGAGCGGGCCGCCAGGCAGCTATCCCCGGACGGCGAGGCCGAGAGCCCGGCGGTCCCGGTCATCCAGTTCGAAAAGGACGGCGCGGAAGACGCGGGGCTGGTGAAGATCGACCTGCTGGGCAACCGTTCCCTCGCCGTCATCCGGGACGCCATCGCCGCGGTCCGGGCCAACACCGGCCGGGCGATTGACTACACCTCCACCGATCCGGACGCCGACGAGCCCACCCGGGAGCTTTTCCGCACAGGCCGCACCATGGGCGTCTTCTACACCGAGAGTCCCGCGTCACGACTGCTCTGCGCCAAGTCGCGGGCCGACACCTTCGAGCTCCTGGTACTCAACACCAGCATCATCCGCCCCGCCTCCAACCGGTTCATCCGGCTCTACCTGGAGCGGCTCCACGGCAAGCCGTACGAGCCGCTCGACCCCTCCCTTCGCGACACGCTGGCGGAGACCTTCGGAGTCATGGTGTATCAGGAAGACGTGGTGAACGTCTGCGCCAGGTTCGCGGGCATGCCGCTCGCCACCGGCGACGGGCTCCGCAAGGCGCTCTCGAAGAAGCGGCCCCTCAAGCATCTGGCCGCCTACGCCGAGGAGTTCTTCGCCGGGGCGGCCGCGCTGGGGCGCGATCCGGAGACGGCGAAACGAGTCTGGGAGATGGTGATGTCGTTTGCCGGCTACAGTTTCTGCAAGGGCCACTCCTGTTCCTACATCCGGGTGGCGCAGCAAGCCTGCTATCTCCGGGCTCACTACCCGGCCGAATTCATGGCGGCGGTGCTGGCCAACGGGGGCGGGTTCTATGCGCCGTTCGCCTACGTCGCCGAGGCGATGCGCATGGGGCTCACCATTCTTCCGCCTGACGTGAATGCCAGCGAGTACCACACCACGGGCCGGGGGCGGGAGGTGAGGATCGGGTTGCAGTTCGTCAAGGGGTTGTCCCGCGATGCGGCGGAGAGGATCGTGAAGGGGAGAGGCGGCGGGCGCCCCTACACCTCGCTCCCCGATCTCCGGTCCCGCACCGGTCTCGCCGCGGAGGACCTGCGGCTCCTCATCAAGGTGGGTGCCTGCGACACGATCGCAAACGGCTGGACCCGGCCGATGATGCTGTGGTGGGCCGATGCGGGGCTGGAGGATCGGAGGGAACATCCCTCGATCTTTCCATCCGCCCATGCTTCGACCCTCCGCTCGCCGCCCCCGCTCCGCGACTACTCCCCCGAGCGCCGCCGCCGGGAGGAGTACGAGTTGCTGGGGTTCGTGACCGACATCCATCCCATGCGGCTCCACGCCGAGACGCTGCGGCGGTTCCGGGTGGTCCGGAGCACCGAACTCCCCCGCCACGCGGGACAGTCGGTGCTCTGCGCTGGCCTGCTCACCACGGCCAAGCCGGTCCACACGATCCATGACGAGCCGATGGAGTTCGTCACCTTCGATGACGGCGAGGGACTCATCGAGGCGGTCCTCTTCCCCGAGGTCTATCGCACCCGAGGGCACGTCCTCTTCGACGAGGGCCCGTTTCTCTTTCGCGGCAAGGTGGAGGAGGAGTTCGGCGCGGTGACCCTGAGCGTGACGCATCTGGAGCGGCTGGACCGGGCAGCCGCCACCACCTCGAGACGGCCGGGAGCCGGCGGCCCCAGGTGAGGGCCGTCCGGCAGCCGGCGCGAACCGGGGGGATCGGCGGCGGGCGGCCGCGGATACGCCCGCGGCATCGTCAGTCGTTGTCTTCGTGCGCCTCCGCGTTCTCCTGCGATTCCCTTCCGGTCTCGGTGTCGGTCGTGGAGAGGGCCGCTCCCTGGATCTCGGGGTGCCGGATGCGCCCGCCCAGGTTCGCGGCCCGGGCCATGAGCCCGCCGGCCACCAGCGCCGTCGCCAGGACCGCGGCATTGAACCAGCGGGGGAAGGCCGAACCCCGGCGGTAGCCGAGCAGGGCGGTCAGGGCCAAGACACCGGTCAGGCCCGCGGCGGCCGTTGCCAGCAACGCCGCCTCTTCATGGCTCTCGACGAGCCGCTCCGACACACCAGCCAGCCCTTCGACGGTCTCCTCCGCACCGCTGCCGCTGAGATAGGCGCCGAGGCCGGCCACCCCGGCGAACACGAAGGTCCACAGCGCGGCCCGAGTGAGCTCCTCGCTCCGGCGGAACCGGCCCCCGGCCAGGAGCACGAGGCCGAACAGCACTCCCAGGACCGGGAGATGGTTGACGACGAGATGCAGATGCGCGGCGTTCATGACGGACTTCGTTCGAGCGAATCTCGCCACCGAATCTGGGCCCGGGACATGAATCCAGCGTGAACTCCCCCGGGCATCGGCACCATGAACGGAGACTTATGAGGCATTCACGGTTCGTTCACCCGGGGGCGCCGATGCTTGCTCTCGCGAGGCGTGAGGCGGGTCGGCCCCCTTGACGGGAAACGGACCAGTGGCGGACGAGACGACATTCGAGGTCACGCTGGCTCGGCGAGGCGGAATGGAATTCGCCGTCGAGTTCCCTGGCGAAGCACTGGCGCCGCTCACCGTGGATGAGCCGCCGCCGGTGGGGCGCGGGGCCGGCCCCAATCCCGCGCGCTTGCTCGCCGCCGCAGTCGGCCACTGCCTGAGCGCGAGCCTGCTCTTTTGCCTGGAAAAGTCGCGGGTCCGGGTCGCCGAGCTCCGGACCACGGTTCGCGGCCGGCTGGCCCGGAACGAGCGCGGCCGCTGGCGGATCGCGGCCCTGGCCGTCCAGCTCGATCCGACGATCGCGGAGCCGGATCGAGAGCGCGCCGAGCGGTGTCTCGAGCTGTTCGAGGACTTCTGCATCGTGACCGCGAGCGTGCGGCAGGGGGTGGAGATCTCCGTGGAGGTCCTGCCCGCTCGGGCCTCCAGTGGGTGAGCGCGGTCACCGGCACGCCGAGCCCGGCTGGTCCATAGATTTCATCCATGCCTGCCACGGACCTGGGCCCCGGGTCGGCCGTGCTCCTTGCGGCGCTCCTGGCCTGCGGCGCCGATGCCGCGGAGCCCGCGAATCGCGCCCCGACCGCCGTCATCCTCGCCCCGCTCGAGGGGAGCTCGCATCCGGAGGGCGTGCCGCTGATGCTCCAGGGAACCGGCACCGACCCTGAGGACGGCGTCCTTCCCGACTCCGCGCTGGCCTGGGCCAGCGACCTCGATGGCTCGCTCGGGGCCGGTGGAACGGTCCAGGTGGCGGCCCTGTCGCCCGGCACCCAGACCGTGACGCTCCGCGCCCGCGATTCGCGGGGCGCGAGTGGCCAGGCGGTGGTCCATTTCACGGTGACCCCGGCCGCCGGCGGCAATCGTCCGCCCGCGGTGCAGATCACGAGCCCGGCGCCGGGCACCAGAGTGACGGCCGGCACCGCTGTCACGCTGGACGGCGACGCCACGGATCCCGAGGACGGCCCGCTCACTGGCGCCGCGTTGCTGTGGTCCAGCTCGCTCGATGGACCGCTCGACACCGGCGCGCCGCTCACCATCGCCACGCTCTCGGTGGGCGCCCACGTCATCACGCTCACCGCCACCGACGGAGGCGGGCTGTCGGCTCAGGCCACTCGGGCCCTCACGGTCGAGGCCCCGCCGGCCAACCTCGTGCTGCGCGAAGTGGCTCGGGGGTTGAGCCGACCCCTGTTCTTGACGGCTCCGCCGGGCGATGCGAGCCGGCTCTTCGTGGTGGAAAAGACCGGCAAGATCCGGGTGATCCGCAACGGAGTGCTTCTCGCCACACCGTTCCTGGACCTCACCGATTCGGTCTCGACCGGCAGCGAGCAGGGTCTCCTTGGCCTGGCCTTCTTTCCCGACTACGCCACCAGCGGCCGGTTCATCGTGAGCTACACGGACGGGGCGGGGGACTCGCGCCTGGTGCGCTACCGCGTGGTACCAGGCGACCCCGACCGCGCCGATCCGGCCACGGCCGAGCCGATCCTCACCGTGGCCCAGCCGTTCGACAACCACAACGGCGGCATGGTGGCCTTCGGGCCGGACGGCTATCTCTATGTCGGACTGGGCGACGGAGGCGGGGGCGGCGATCCCCTGGGGACCGGTCAGGACCGGCGCGACCTCCTGGGCTCGGTGCTCCGCCTCGATGTCAGCGGGAACGGGCCCGGCTATGCGATTCCGCCGGGCAACCCCTACCGGGCCGCGTCCGGTTTCCGGCCCGAGCTCTGGAACTGGGGGCTCCGCAATCCCTGGCGCTTCAGTTTCGACCGGCAGACCGGCAACCTCTACATCGCCGACGTGGGCCAGGGGGCTCGTGAGGAGGTGAACGTGGCGGCCCGGTCGAGCCCGGGCGGCGAGAACTACGGGTGGAACATCATGGAAGGGAGCGCCTGTTACAACTCGGCGACCTGCGACCGCACCGGTCTCACCCTGCCGGTGCTGGACTACACCCACAGCGAGGGTTGCTCGATCACCGGGGGCTATGTCTATCGCGGCAGCGCCATCCCCGCGATCCAGGGCCACTATTTCTATTCGGACTACTGTTCCCACTGGGTCCGGAGCTTCCGCTGGGCGAACGGCCAGGCCGTGGACCGCACCGACTGGCCGTCCCTCGACCCCGGAAGCAGCGTCCCGAGCTTCGGGGAGGATGCGGCGGGTGAGCTGTACCTCACCACGGAGGCCGGAGTCATCTATCGCATCGAGCCGGGACCCTGAGGCCGGTCTTGTGCCCCGCGCCGCGGCCGCGGACACCGCCTGTCCTCCGCCCAACACCTGCCCTACCGCCCATGCCTGACGCCCCGGATGAACCGCTTCCCAGCCCCGACCGCCTCCGGGAGCTGGCCGCCCGCCTGCCGGCGACCACGCTCTTCGGGGCCTCCACCTGGAACTACCCTGGCTGGAAGGGTCTGGTCTATCACCGGGATTACCCCAAGTCAGGCGCCTCCGCGAAGATGCTGGAGGAGTATGCCCGCTTTCCGCTGTTCCGGACGGTGGGAATCGATTCCAGCTTCTACGGCCCGCCCGCGCCCCGCACGCTGCTGAGTTACGCCCGCTATCTGCCGCCCGGCTTTCCCGCGGTGAGCAAGGTGTGGGATCGGATTACCGTTCACACCTTTCCCAGGTCGCGTTACACCACGAGCGGGGGGGAGCGGAATCCCGATTTCCTGAACCCCGAGATCTTCCGGGCCGA
This sequence comes from Gemmatimonadota bacterium, assembly GCA_037444345.1. GTDB lineage: Bacteria > Gemmatimonadota > Gemmatimonadetes > Gemmatimonadales > GWC2-71-9 > JADJOM01. The sequence goes on from JBBIMQ010000085.1 coordinate 8,891, forward strand.
GGTGCTGGAGCCGTACCTGGCGCACTTCGAGGGGCACCTGGGGCCCTTGGTCTTCGAGTTCCAGACCATCGGGCGGTCGGCGCGCCTGGGGGCCCAGGAGTTCGCCGACCGGCTGGACCGGTTCTTCTCCCGGCTGCCGCGGGAGGCGTCTTACGCGGTGGAGGTCCGCAACCCCGAGTTCCTCGAGCCGCCCTACTTCGCCGTGCTGCGCGAGCACAACGTCGCGCACGTGTTCAACTCCTGGACTCGGATGCCGCCGGTCGGCGACCAGCTGGATCTGCCCGGCGCCTTTACGGCGACGTTCACCGTCGCCCGGATCCTGCTCCGGCCGGGCAGGAGCTACAGCGAGGCGGTGGACGCCTTCGCGCCCTACGATCGCATCCGGGAACCCAATCCGCGGCTCCGGCAGGACGTGGTCCGGCTCATCCGCCAGGCTGCCGCCCTGCGGATCCCGGCCTATGTGCTGGTGAACAACCGGGCCGAGGGCAGCGCTCCCCTCACGATTGCGGCGATCGCCGAGCTCGTGGGAGGCGCCGCCTGACCGGGCTCCGGCGGCGG
>JBBIMQ010000086.1:0-9440 GCA_037444345.1 Gemmatimonadota bacterium
TCGATCACTCGCCTGGCCCGGGCCCACAACGTGGTGGTCCCGCACTCGGGCAAGATCCTCTCGGGGGGCGTGGATGCCAACGCGCTCCAGAAGCCCAAGCGCTTCTTCGGCGCCGCCCGGAACATCGAGGGGGGCGGCTCCCTCACGATCATCGCGACCGCCCTCATTGATACCGGGAGCCGCATGGACGAGGTCATCTTCGAGGAGTTCAAGGGCACCGGGAACATGGATTGCGGATCGCCGGATTTATCCCGCCATCGACGTCCAGCGCTCGTCCACCCGTAAGGAAGAGCTGCTCAAGGACAAGGACGAGCTCAACAAGGTGTACCTGCTGCGGAACTTCCTGGCGGACATGCCGCCGGTCGAGGCGATCGAGTTCTTGCTGGAGCGGATGAAGCGCACCAAGAACAACAAGGAGTTCTTCGCGACGATGGCGCAATAAGGCCGAGGATCGGCGGGCCGGCCTGGTGCGCCCGATTGCTCGATCCTTGCCCGCGCCAGTCCCTCAGGCTTCCACTCCATGCCCCTCCCCTGCCCGGGCCGCCTTCTCGCCGTTGACTGGGGGGAGCGCCGATTCGGCATCGCCCGTTCCGACGAATCGCAAACGCTGGCGTCACCGCTGGCCACCCTCACTCGACGGCCGGGCCGGCGCTTCCCCATGCCTCGCTTCCTCGCGCTGGTGGCCGAGCAGGCGCCGGTCGGTATCGTGGTGGGCCTGCCCCTCTCCTCCGAGGGCCAGGAGTCGGCGGCCAGCGTCCAGGCTCGCGAACTTGCAGCCGCCATCGCCCGGCGGACCGGCCTACCCGTGGAGCTTGTGGACGAGCGCCTGACAACCTCGCGGGCCCTGGCCGCCATCCGGGAGCAGGGCGGCTCCACCCGGGGGCGGAAAGCGGAAGTGGACGCGCTCGCCGCGGCCGTTCTCCTCCAGACCTACCTCGAAGCGCGACGCGGAGGCCGCCCGTGAGCGGCCGCCGGCTCGCGGCACTCGGCCTGGCGACCTTCGGCCTCGCCTGCGGGAACGGGGAGACCGGCGAGGTGGTGCGGGTCACCATTCCCCCCGGGGCCGGCCTGGCGCCGGTGGCCGAGAGCCTCGCGGCCCACGGGCTCCTCGAGAACCGGAGCTGGTTCCGGCTGCTGGGGCGCCTGCGGCGGGTGGACCGGCGCCTGCAGGCCGGCGTCTACGACCTTCCTCGGGGCGCCTCCCCCTGGCGGCTGCTCACGATCATCGCATCCGGGAAAGTGGCCACAGTGAGCTTCACCGTGCCGGAAGGGCTCGCCCTGCCGGAGCTGGCCGAGCTGGCCGAGGAGCGCCTGGGTATCCCGACCGAGGCATTCCGCGCGGCCGCCGGCGACCCGGCCCTCCTCAGGAAGTACGGGATCAGCGCCCCCGGGGCCGAGGGGTACCTCTTGCCGGAGACCTATCAGCTTCCGCTGCCGGTCACCGCCATGGGGCTGGTCGAGACGATGCTGCAGCAGTTTCAGCGCGCCTGGAAACCCTCCTGGGATCGCCGGCTCGATTCCCTGGGATGGACCCGAACCGAGGCCCTCACCCTGGCCTCGATTGTCGAGGGCGAAGCCCGATACGACGACGAGCGGGCCACCATCGCGGGGGTCTACCTCAACCGGCTACGCCGCGGCATGCCCCTCCAGGCGGACCCGACGGTCCAGTACGCCCTGCTGCTCGCCACAGGACGGCGCAAGCCGCGACTCTTCTTCAAGGACTACGCGTTCCGCTCGCCGTACAACACCTACCTCTATCCCGGCCTCCCTCCCGGACCCGTCAACTCGCCCGGCCTGCGGAGCATCGAGGCCGCTCTCTACCCCGCCGCAACACCGTATCTCTATTTCGTTGCCGGTCCGGACGGACGGCACATCTTCAGCCGGACCCTGACCGAACACCTGGGGGCCCTCCGGCGACTGCGGGGGTCAGGGGGGGGCGAGGGTGCCAGGGTCCGGCGCAGGGAGGGAGGCGGGCGGGAAGGCCGGGCTTCCCGGGCCCCGCCTCAGGGGAACTCCCTGGCATATTCCCGCGCCGCCGCTTCGACGTCCTCTCGCCCGAGGATCCCCGAGATCACCGCCACCCCCACTCCACCGGCAGCCAGCACCGGCTTCACGTCGCCGGGACGCACCCGGCCGATCGCGAGGCAGGGTCGGCCGGCGGCCAGCCCCAGCAGGCGGCGGAACCCTTCGATCCCGATGGCCGGGCCGGCGTCGGACTTGGTGCCGGAGCCGTTGAGCGGACCGATCCCCCAGTAGTCCGCGCCCGCCGCTTGCGAGGCTTCCTCGACCGAGCCCACCGAGGCTCCGATCACCGCGCCGGGCGGCAGGACCCTTCGCGCGAGCTCGACCGGCACGTCCTCGGCCCCGAGGTGCACCCAGCACCCCGCGGCGGCGGCCACATCGGGCCGGTCGTTCACGATAACGGGCACCGGCAGGGCGGCCCGGAGCCGGCGGGCCTCGGCCGCGAGGGCCCTGGCCCCGAGCAGCTTGAGCCGGAGCTGGACCGCCGTCACCCCTCCCCGCACCGCGGCCTCCGCCACCCGCACCACATCCCGCCCGGCGAGGAGGCGGTCGTCGGTGACGAGCATCAGGCGGAGGTGGGCCTTTAGATTCTCCGGCATGGCTGAGGCTCCCCTGCTCCGGCTCCGCGGCATCCGAGGGGCCACCACCGTGGCGCGGGACGATCCGGAAGAAATCCTCCTCGCGACGGACGAGCTGTTGCACGCGCTGAAGGATGCCAACGAGCTCGAGCCCGACCACATCGTGAGCGCGTTGTTCACCATGACCCAGGATCTGGTCTCGACCTTCCCCGCCCAGGCCTCGCGGCGCTACGGCTGGGAGCATGTCGCGATCCTGCACGCGACCGAGATCCCGGTTCCCGGCTCGCTGCCGCGCTGCATCCGGGTGCTGGTGCACGCTTACACCACCCGGTCCCCGGCCGAAATCAAGCACTGCTATCTCCGGGAGGCCAAGGCGCTGCGCCCGGATCGGGCCGGCGGCTGACCGACTCCGGGCGATGGGCGTCCCCACCGCGAGAGTGCGCGACCGGGGCGCCGCCCGCTGGGCGGCCGGTCATCCCTGGATCTACCGGACCGATGTGCTGGATGGACCGCGCGAGCCCGGGCTGGTCCGGGTGCTCGACCGGCGGGGGCGCTTCCTCGGCACTGCGCTGTGGTCGCCCAGGTCCGAGATCCGGCTCCGCTTGCTGGAGCGCGAGGATCGTCCGGTTGACGCCGGATGGTGGCGCGATCGGCTGCGCACGGCGGCCCAGCGCCGAGCCGGGATTGACGCCACGGCCTGGCGCGCGGTCCACGGGGAGGGCGACGGGCTCCCCTCGCTGGTGGTGGACCGTTACGACCGGTGGCTCGTCGCCCAGTTCCTGTCCGCAGGGCTCGAGACGGAACGGGCCCGGGTGCTGGCGGCTCTGGTCGAGGTCTTCGACCCGGCGGGCATCCTGCTCCGGCACGACACGCCGGTCCGCCGCCGGGAAGGATTGCCCGAGGAGATCGCGCTGGCCTACGGCTCGGTCCCCGACCAGATCGAGGTCCGCGAGGGCAGGATCCGGTACCTCGCCGCCCCGTGGAGCGGCCAGAAGACCGGGGCTTTCCTCGATCAGCGACCCAACCGGATGCTTGCCGCCGATCTGGCCCGGCCGGGCGGCACAGCGCTCGACTGCTTCACCTATCATGGGGGGTTCGCACTCCACCTGGCCACCCGGGCCGGGTCGGTCACCGCGGTGGACTCGAGCGCCGAGGCATTGCGCCGTGCCGCGGACAACGCCGGGCGGAACGGGCTGGCCAACATCACCTGGCAGGAAGGCGATGTCTTCCAGTTGCTGCGCCGCTACGAGCGGGAAGGGCGGCGGTTCGATACCATCGTGCTCGATCCACCCGCCTTCGCCAAGACCCGCGCGGTGGTGCCCCAGGCACTCCGCGGCTACAAGGAGATCAATCTCCGCGCCATGCGGCTGCTCGCCCCGGGCGGCAGGCTCATCACGGCCTCCTGCTCCTATCACGTCTCGCGGGCCCGATTTCACGAGATGCTCGAGGCCGCAGCCGCCGACAGCGGTCGCCGCCTCGTGCTGACCCACCTGTTGGGCCAGGGCCAGGACCACCCCGAGGTCCTGACCATTCCCGAGACCGGATACCTGAAGGGGGTCGTCCTCGAAGCCTGACCCGCCCGGCCGCCGCGGGGCTCGGGCCCGCCTGCCCCGGCGGCCGCCATTCGGCGCCTGTCACCGTCAGGGTTCCCCTCGCCGGCCGTGCGCCTCCTCCTCCCGGCGCCAGAGCACCCAGGAATACCCCACCGGCACCAGCACGGCCACGAGACCCAGGGCGACAGCGACGGCGAGCACCGCCCGGGTCCGCACCAGGCCGGCGCCCATGATGCCGAACCCCGCCAGCACGAACAGAATGCCGCCCAGGCTGTGGGTCCGGCGCCAGACCTCCTCGCTGGAGAGCGTCCACGGGGTACGGATGCCGAGAAACCAGCTGGGCCGGGTGCGGCGGAGCTGAGTGCCTAGCAGGATGAAAAGGCCGCCGACCGACATTCCCACGACCACGCTGGCGTCCAGGGCCCACCCGAGCGCGCTGCCCAGGATCAGTAGCTGGACCGCGGCCAAGACCGCCATGATCCCCATGCAGAGCAACCACCACACCGGCTCGTTGGCCGGGAAGTTCCGGCGAAGCGGATCCATCCTGGGGAGCGCGCTGAACAGGAGGAGAAGGAGCGCGCCCAACCCCGGCAGGAGCAGGGCCCCCACCAGCCGCGGCGACCAGCCGTCCGGCTGGCCGGCAAGGTTGAAGTGGGTGGCGATTCGGGGCGGGAGCTGGGGCCACGCCCAGAAGGTGAACCCGATCATGCCCGCGAGGATCAGGGCCGCCGGCAGCACTCGTTTGCGCATCGCTCCTCCGGATCCGGGGGATCATTGGTGGGACCGTACGATGTGCCTCACGGCAACCCGGGGCCGCCGTGACTCGCTCCGTTGACAGGGCCGCCCCACTCCGCCAGCTTGGGAGGGGTCGCGTCCTGGATCGAGCTCCGATCTCTCGAACCCGAGGCAGGGCAGCCATCGTCGCATGCTGACCGCGCTCCAAGCCCAACAGCGGCGCCGGCGCCGGCCCCCCCCGTCGCTCAAGCAGCAATACCAGGAGTACATCCTCCAGCGCATTGAAGGTTACAAGAACAGCCTCTCGCGGCGCGAGCTGATGGAACTCGGCGACGCCGCGCTTGCCGAGATGGAAGCGGCGGAGAGCGGCCAGTTTTTCCTGACCGAGGTGCTACTGGCCGACTGGGTGGATCGGCTGATTTACCGGCGCCTCGGGCTGCAGCCCTACAGCCGCTGGGCCCGCCACTTTCGCCAGCTTCGAGCGGCCCAGCGCGAACCGACTCGCTGGGGCATTGACCCCCGGTCTCCCGTGACCCGTATCCTGCCCCGCCTCGAGCCCGGCGACAGCGCGCTCGTGATCGGCACCGATGCAGCTCCCCTCGCCTATCTGCTCGCCGCGCACGACGTCGAGGTGCTTTTCACCGGTCCCGATCTCACCCTGGTGGATCAGGTCGAATCTCGCCTGGCCGAGGAGGCTCTGGGCCACTACTGCGCCACCTATGTGGCACCGGTCGGCCATCTGCCCCCGGACCTTCCACCCGTGCACGTGGTGGTGTTCGATACCGGCGCCCTGGACTCCGAGACCGCGCCGGGGCGCCGCCGCATCGTGGAAGCTCTCCAGGATCGGACCGTACCCGGGGGCGTTCATCTCATCGTGCCCACCCGGCACGCCCTCGCCCCCGAGGCATACCTGTCCCTGTACGGCGAGTGGGTTCGCGAGGACCTGGAGTCGCGGCGCCGCCCCGAGCGGCGGGCGGGGATCCTTCTGGGCAAGCCGCCCGGTGAGGGAACCGCCGCGCATCCTTCCCGGGACCACGGCGTGCCGGCCTGAACGGCGGCGCCGGCCAGCCTTGCACCTGGGCCCGGCGCGGCTAACATCGAATCGAGGACCCGGTAGTCCCGGCCGGCCCGGCCGACTGTCTCGCTCGCAGGCCGGGGGGTCTATATTCGATCTATACCCTTTGTACGCTGGCACTTGAGATCTCCCCGCCGACCCCAGCCTCGATGCCCACGATCACGATCAACGGCCGACAGCTCCCCTTCGCCCCAGGGCAGACGATTCTCGACGTCGCCCGGGCGAACGGCATAGATATCCCGACGCTCTGCTGGTATCCCAAGCTCCCCATCGTCGCCAACTGTCGGATCTGCCTGGTGTCGGTGGAGGGACAGGGCAAACTCCAGCCAGCCTGTTACACCCCCGCGGCCGATGGCATGACGGTGGAAACCGAGTCCCCGGCGGCGGTGGAGAGCCGGCGCGGCGTTCTGGCTCTTCTTCTGGAGCGCTACCCCGGCGAGCACCTGGCCGACGGCGGGCGGGCGGACCCGCGGAACGAATTCGAGCAATACGTGGTCCGCTACGCAGTCCCGATTCGGCGCCACCGGGAGCTGCCGCTGCGCGCCGGTGATGAACGCCCTGGCGATGTCATGATCCAGCACGACATGAGCCTGTGTATCCTGTGCACCCGCTGCGTGCGGGCCTGCGAGGATATCCAGGAGGTGGGCGTGCTCGATGTCGCGAGCCGGGGGGCCGAAAACCACATCATCGTGGGGGGCGACGGCGACCCCGATCATGCGGGCTGCACCTGGTGCGGCGAGTGCGTGCGGGTCTGCCCCACGGGCGCCATCTTCGAGTTCATCCCCAGGCAGCGGTTCGGCTCCGACGCGTTGCGCCACCCGGACAAGGTGGTCCGCTCGGTGTGCCCCTACTGCGGTGTCGGATGTCAGATTGACATCCAGGTGAAGCAGAACCAGATCATGCGGGTGACCTCGCCCTGGATCGAGGAGGCCACGCCCAACCAGGGCTCCACCTGCGTGAAGGGGCGGTTCGGATACGACTTCCCGCAGCACCGCGACCGGCTCAAGGTACCCCTCATCCGGAAAGGGTGGGTGCACGACGGCGAGCGCTGGGTGTGGACCGGGGAGTGGCCGCGCCACCGTGAAGGCCCCTGGCGTACGGTGGAACGGGAGAGCCTGCGGGACAAACCCCGGCCGCCGTTCCGGAGCGTGGGGAAGCCGCCCCAGACGGGCCTGCCGAGCCTCGACGGCGATCTCGATGTCCGCGACCGGGTGGCGACCCCGCCCTCCTGGTACAGCAGCTTCCGCGAGGCCACCTGGGAAGAGGCCCTGAGTCTGGTGGTGCAGGAGCTGCTCCGCTTGCGCGACACCTACGGCCCTCGATCGCTGGCCGGGCTCTCCTCCGCCAAGTGCAGCAACGAAGACAATTACGCCTTCATGCGCATGATCCGGGGCGCGCTGGGCACCAACAACGTGGACCACTGCACCCGGCTCTGCCACTCGAGCTCGGTGGCGGCGATGAATCGCGCCTTGAACACCGCGGCGGCCTCGGGCTCGATGCGGGAGATCGAGGAAGCCTGCGACGTGATCTTCATCTCAGGGGCCAACACGACCGAAACCCACCCGGTCTTCGGCGCCCTGATCAAGCGGGCGGTGGCCCGGGGCGCCCGGCTGATCGTGGCCGACGTGCGCCGGACCGAGCTGGCCGAGCTGGCGGACATTCATCTCCAGATGCTGCCGGGCACCGACGTGGCGCTGTACAACGCCATGCTGCATCACATCCTGAAGCGCGGGCTCGCCGACCGGCGGTTCATCGCCGAGCGGACCCGCGACTTCGAGCTGGTGGCGGCGGCGGTGGAGCCCTACACCCCGGAGCTGGCCCAGAAGATCACCGGTATCCCGGCGGACACGATCCGCCGCGCGGCCGAACTGTACGCCCGGGGCCCCAACACCTCGACCCTCTGGGCCATGGGGCTCACCCAGCACGCCACCGGCACCGATATCGTGGCGAGCTTGCTGAACCTGATGCTGGCCTGCGGCATGATCGGTCGCTGGGGAGCGGCCATGATGCCGATCCGGGGCCAGAACAACGTGCAGGGCGCGAGCGACATGGGCGCCATCCCGTTCGCCTACACCGATTACCGCTCGGTCACCGACCCCGAGGTCCGGGCCGAGTTCGCGGCGGCGTGGCAGGTTCCGGCCGACTCGCTCTCGCTGGAGACCGGGCTCATGGTCACCGAGATGGTGGCCGACGGCAGCCCGATTCGCGGGATGTACATCATGGGGGAGAACCCCGTGATCTCCGATCCCAACATCGCGCACGCCGAGCACTGGGTCCGGAGCCTCGAGTTTCTGGCGGTGCAGGATCTCTTTCTGACCGAGACCGCCCGCTGGGCTGACGTGGTGCTGCCGGGCTCGTCCTTCGCCGAGAAATCCGGGACGTATGTCAACACCGACCGCCACATCCAGCTCGCCGAGGCCGCGCTGGATCCGCCGGGCAACGCGCGCCGCGACCTCGACATTCTGGTGGAGCTGTCCAACCGGCTGGGGTTGCCGACCCGATGGACCGGCCCCGGCGACGTGCTCGACGAGATCGCCCGCGTGACCCCCAGCTGGCGCGGGGTGAGCTGGGAGCTGCTCCGGCGCCGCCGCGCCATCCAGTATCCGGTGCCCGAACCGGACCACCCGGGCACGCCCTACCTCTTCGCCGACGGCTTCCCCACGCCGGACGGGCGGGCCCGGTTCGTTCCGGTGGAGTACCTGCCTCCGAGCGAACTCCCGGACGAGGAGTATCCCTTTGTGCTCAACACCGGCCGCCAGATGTATCACTGGCATACCGGGACCATGACCCGGCGTTCCGAAGGCCTCGATGCCCGAGAACCCGTCCCGGTGATCGAGATCCACCCGGCTGACGCCCTGAAGCTGGGGGTGGGCGAGGGCGACCTGGTCAAGGTCACCTCGCGCCGGGGCGCGATCACGATCGCCGTCCGGATCTCGGAGCGTCAGGCGGAGGGTCAGGTGTTCATCCCGATGCACTTCCGCGAGGCGGCGGCCAACCTGCTCACCAACCCGGCGCTCGATCCGTACGCCAAGATCGCTTCGTTCAAGGTGAGCGCGGTCCGGATCGAACCGGCCAGCCGCGCAGCCCTGGTCTAGGACGCGGCCGTGCCGCGGCCGCCGGCGCCCTTCCGCGACCTCGCCAGCTTCGTGCGCGCGCTCGAGCAGCGCGGCCTGCTCCGGAGGGTCCGCGCCGAGGTGGACCCGCGCCTCGAAGTCTCGGAGATCGTCCAGCGCCTGGTGCGCGAGGGCGGCCCGGCCGTCCTTTTCGAACGGCCTCGTGGCAGCACGGTCCCGCTGGTCATGAACCTTTTCGGCACCATGGAACGGATCGAGCTCGCCCTGGGCCGCCACCCTGCAGCCATCGGCCAGGAGCTGGTGGAGGCGCTGGACCGGCTCAATCCCCCTTCGCTTCGGGCGTTCTGGGCAGCCCGCGGGGTCCTGGCCCGGGCCCGATTCCTGAAACCCCGGGTGGTCGCCA
>JBBIMQ010000087.1:0-9421 GCA_037444345.1 Gemmatimonadota bacterium
TAAAGAACAGGCGGAAGCCGAAAAGGGAGATCCCGGTGGCCAGGTTGAGCACCGGCTCCTCGCACCCCGGCAGGCGCCCCAGGGCGAGCAGGCCGGCGGCCACGTCCTCGATGTAGGTGAAGTCGCGCCGCTGGGTGCCTGCCGTGAGAGGAATCGGGTCCCTCCCCGAGGCCGCCTCGATCAGCGTCGGAAGCAGCCTACCTGGATGCTCCCCCGGCCCATACACCGTGAAGAGTCGGGCCGTGACGGCGCGGAGCTGGCCGCTCGCTACCCGCTCCGATACGGCCCGGGTCCCGGCCAGCTTGGTGGTGCCATACACGGTGGTGGGCTTGGGGTCCGAGCCCTCGTCCAGGTCGTTGCGCAGGGTCCCGTATTCGAGCGCCGTCCCCGCGTGCACCAGGTCCAGGCCACTCCAGGCGACGTGGCGGAGCCTCATCATCGTGTCCGCCAGGACGGCGGGAAGGACGCTGTTCAGCGCTTCCGCCAGCCGCGGATCCCGTTCCCCCAGGTCTACCCCGTAGCCGGCCAGATTGAAGACGATCTCCGGCCGCAGTTCCTCCAGCAACGCCACCACCTGGCGCGGCTCGGCCAGATCTGCGGTGACGATGGAACCCTGGACCCCCCAGCGGGCGCAGACCCTCCGGGCGGCGGCCGCGTCGCGGACGGCGAGCCACGGCTCGGCTCCCGCCAGGGTCAGCCCGCGGGCCACCCAGCGCCCGATGAATCCCCCGGCGCCCAGGACCAGGCAGCGGACACCGCGGTACGATCCCGGCTCCGGCCTCACGGTGCCACCATGAGGCGCGGGGTGTCAGGTGCCCCGGCCTCGAGCGGGCCGGCTGCGACCCGGTAGCCGCGGCTGGTGCGGGAGGGGCCGTCCACGATCCAGACCGGCCGGTCTCGATAGGCGGCGGCGAGGGCAGCCGCCGTCTCGTGGTCAGGAGCCCGCGCGTACACCGGGCCCTCGGCACGGAAATCGAGCGGGTTGTAGGCCGCGGCTCCGGCGTAGTCCGGCATCTCGCGGCCCCGGATCACGACCAGGCTCCTTCCCCAGGAGCTGGCCAGCCGGACCAGCTCGGGCCGCATGTTCCGGTAATGGTAGTACTTGTCGGTGGCGCGCCAGCTCACGAAGACGGCCAGGGCCGCCAGCACGAGGGTGCCCATCCCGGCGAGCACCCGGACCTCGGCCCGCCCTGGCGGTTGCTCCGCGCCGGCCAGCAGGACAGCCAGCCGCTCCGCTCCACGGGCCGAGAGCGCGGCCAGCGGAAACAGCATGAGATACCAGTATCGGGCGCCGAAATCCGGCCCCCCCGCGAAATAGTTGAAGTAGTACGCCACGAACACCGCGGCCAGCGCGATCACCATCGCCCAGTCGCTTCGGCGGAGGCGGCCCGTCACGAGCAGCAAGAAGAGCAATCCGAGCGAGCCCACGCTCCAGCCGAACAGCTCGACGTTGAGCGCCGTGAGGTTCAGGTTGCTGTTGATGGTGGCGTCCACCGGGCCGTGGCCCGGGTGGGGGTCGAGCGGCCAGCCCATCCCCCGCTCCGGCCCGAACCCGTAGGCGTTGGCCTTGGGTCCGACCCGGGCGTCGGTGTACGCCATGATCGGAAAGACCGTGGGGCGACCCGTGAAGTAGATGTTGTAGGCGAAAAGCGGCAGAGCGGCGAGACAGGCCCCGAACACCAGACCCGCGAGATGGCCGGGCCGCCTCCGGGCCACGGCCAGGCCCAGAGCCCAGCCCCCGAGCAGGAGCCCCGCCACCATGGCATCGAGCTGCCGCACCGCAGCGATCCATCCCAGCGCCACCCCGCCTAGCCAGGCCCAGCGCGCCCGACCGGTGCGCAGCGCGTGGACCAATCCGAGGGCGGCGGCGAGCGCCAGGGTGAGGGTCAGGGTGTGATTCATGTAGCTCATGCCCAGGAACAGCGCCCAGGGAGAGAATGTGAACAGCACCAGCGCAAGGCGGCTGGTCCGCCGGCTGTAGAACGCACGCAGGAGCGGGTACGCGAGCAGCACGTTGGCCCCGGTGAGCAGCGGATTGACCACCCAGGGAAGGCCAGCCAGCACTCCGAGCGCGAGCACCAGCGACCAGCCGGGCGGAACCACGGCATACCAGCCGTGGGGCCCCACATCCATGAGATACAGTTCGAAGGCCCGGGGCACCGGCGGCGCTTCGACCGCCAGGCGGCCCGCCGCGAAGAAGCGGGCCTGGAGGAGGTAGCTCACTTCGTCAGGCAAGTGCGGGTGAGCCTGGTAACTCGCCACTGCGAGGAGGGCGGTAAGGCCGGTCCCCACCGCGGCGAGACCGACAGCGAAGCGGTCCACCCCGCCGGGCTCGGGCTGCTCGCCCGGGCTTTCGGGCCCGAGTATCCGCCGGAAACCGGTCGCCAGGCGATCGAGCACGGGGGGAGGAAGCTCCCAGACCGCGAGCACCAGTGTTGCCAGGCTCGAGGCCTGGAGCAGGGGCGCCGCCACGAGCTCGGCCAGGTAGGCCGGGATGTCGCGAGACAGGGTGGCGCTGCACAGCACCGCCGCCAGCAGGAGCGCCACGACCTGCCAGGGCCGAAGCCGGCTTCGGACCCAGGCCGCGATCGCGGGCCACCGGCCCCGGATGCCCCAGAGCACCAGCACCGCCTGGAGGCCGAGCAGAGCGGCGAAGGGCCAACGCGCCGCCCAGCCGCCGGAGCCGAGCGCGAGGTGCTGGTAGCGTGCCGTCTTCCCGGCCTCGAGAAGCTGGAGCTGGGCCGCGTAACCCACCAGGAACAACGCGGCCCAGCCAGCACTGCGGTGCCACCCCCCCCGCCAGGCGATCGCATACCCCGCCGCCGCGACCAGCAAGGCTGCCGGCAACGCCACGAGGCCCGTGAGCCGCCCCTCCGGGTCGCGAAGCGCCGCGAGCGCCAGAATGCCGAACGGGTCGTTCATCGCCGGTGCGAGGCCATCAGGGCATGGCTCCCATGCCGCCGAAGAGATCGCGGAACCGGTCCAGGTCCGCCGCCCGTTCCGGGTCGCGGCTCAGGTCTTCTTGCTCCAGGGGATCCTCCACCAGGCGAAAGAGCTGCTCGCGGCCGTCCGCCTCGCGGATGTAGCGGAGCCCGCCCTGCACGGCGGACACCATGTCGCCTTTGGACCCGGGATACCAGGCCGGCTGGAGCGGAACCCGCCGGAGCTCGGAGAGCACCGTGTCCGCCGCCGGGAGAGCGGCCCCGGTCCAGAAGCGGGTGAGGGGCCGACCCGGAAGCGAGCCGGTAGGGTCGAACCCCGCGAGGGCCAGGATGGTGGCCGGGACGTCCCGCAAGGAAACCGGATCGACCACCGCACGGTTCGCCGGCACGCGCCCGGGCCAGACTACTAGCAAGGGGACGTGCACCGACGGCAAGTACAGGCTGTGGCCGTGATGGATGAGCCCGTGCTCGTTGAACTCCTCGCCGTGGTCCGAGGTCACCACCACGATGGTCCGGTCCAGCAGGCCGCGGGCTCCGAGCTCGGCCAGGAGCGCGGCGATCTGGGCGTCGAGGTAGGCCAGCGCACCGTCGTATGCGTCCAGGGCCCCCTGGATCTCTGCCGGCTCCCAGCTTCCACCCGGGCGGGTCCCGGTGGGAAGCTGGGGCACCGGCTCGACGCCGGGGGTGGCGAAGCGCCTGAGGTAGTCGTCAGGCGGGAGGTACGGTGCGTGGGCGTCGTAATAGTTGAGGAACGCGAAGAAGGGCCGCGTGGAGTCCGCGTCCAGCCAGCGCAGGAAGGCCCGGTTGATCTGCGCGGCTCGCTTCCGCCCCACCAGATCCCGCCCGCCGGCCAGGATCTCGAACGCCCGGGTCTCCCGCAGCCTCCGGAGCAGCGAGGCACTGGTCAGGAAGGTCCCCCAGGTGACCTCGTGGTCCTCGTAGTGGGTGAAGCCACGGGCGAGCCCCGTTTCCCGGCCGCAGTACCACACGTTGGCCACGAAGCCTCCGGTGCGATACCCGTGGCGGCCGAGGATCTCCGCCAGTGTCGGCACCTCGCGCTGGAGCGGCTTGAACCAGTCGGTGGTTTGCTGGTGCGCCCACAGACCCGTAAACAGGCTCGCGTGCGAGGGCAGGGTCCAGGGCGAGGTGGCGATCGCGCGATCGAACCGCACCCCCTGGCGCGCAAACTCCGCCAGGGCCGGCGTCGTCGGCCGGTGGTAACCGTACAGACTGAGATTGATGGCGCGGACCGTGTCCAGCACCAGCAGCAGGACGCTGGGCCGGCCGGCGGCGCTTCCGGGCAGCGCCGCGCGCGCCCGGCGCTCCTCCCACCACTCGAGCCCTCGCCTCCCCCCCCCTGCCAGCACGATCAGCCCGAGCAAGGGCCAGGCACTGACCTGCACCAGCGCCCGGAGCGACCGCTCCCGAGGCCGCGCCAGCCGGGCGGCTCGCAAGCCGACCCCGAGGGCGATCATCACCGCGGCGGCCCAGTGGAGCGGAGGAAAGAGGAGGAGCAGGCTCAGCGCCCCGAACCCGGCGAAGACGCCCAGCGCCCCGCTCCACGTGACCCGATCGGGCCAGCGCCTGGCGGCCACCCCGAGCAGGAGCGCGAGCGTCACGAACAGCGCGGCCGAGGCCAGCGGCGTCATCCAGAGGATGTCGGCGCCCTGGAACACGAACAGCCCGCGGGCATACTTCCGGACTGCGACATAGGCGAGCTCGCCCAGACCGGTGAGCAGGCCGAACCACAAGCCCGGGAGGAAAAAGCGGCACACGTCTGTCCGATCGGAGTCGAAGGTTCGAGTCCCTGTGAAGCCGCAAGAGCGTGGGCGATTTGCCCGAACCGGGCCGGAAGCGGCCGGTCGAGCGGTCTGGCGGCTCCGCAAATATGATGCGGTCCCGGTCGCGCCATCTCGGGAGCCTGGAGAACGACTTTGCGCGGCCGCGCCAAGGCTGTAGCATTCGCGCCACTTGTCGTTGCCTCTGCGCCACGAGTGGTCGCCAGGGCCCTGCAACGGACCGGGCCCCATGGGCTCTCCCGACCTGCGCCCGCAAGTCTTGAGTACAGCTCTTGCTCCTGAGAGGGGCGATGCCTCGATCCCCGGTTAGCCAGGGCAGCGGCCTGCGGGTCATGCACGTGGTGGCTCCCGGCGCCGTGGGAGGCTTGGAAAGCGTGGTGCAGCTCCTGGTGCCGGAGCTCCTGGTCCGGGGCAGCGCGGTGGCGCTCGCTGCCGCCGGCGATGCCGGAGTCGGAGAGCTGCCGCTGGTGAGCGCGGCGCGCCAGGCGGGGGTCGAGGTCTTCCCGCTGGCGTTGCCCGACCGGGCCTACCTCCGGGAGTGGCGCTCGCTCAGGGCGGTGTTCCGTCGCTGGGGGCCCGCGATCGTCCACACCCACGGCTACCGGGCCGATGTGGTGGCCGGGTGGGCGGCGCGGAGCCTGGGGCTCCCGACCGTGGCGACCGTGCATGGGTTCACCGGCGGCGACTGGAAGAACCGCTGGTACGAGCGGCTCCAGTGCCGAATGCTCCGCCACGCCGACCTCGTGGTCGCCGTCTCGGCGCCGCTCCGAGAGCGGCTGGCCGCGAGCGGGGTGCCGGCCGATCGGATCCGGGTGATCCGGAACGCGTGGTCTCCGCCGGTCGAGCCGCTCCCGCGCCGGGCGGCCCGGGACGCGCTCGGGCTTCCCGCCGCGGCGCGGGTGATCGGGTGGGTGGGGCGGATCCAGCAGGAGAAGGGGCCGGATCTGATGCTGGGGGCCTTCGAGCTGCTGGACGACCCGGATCTCGTGCTCTCGGTGGTGGGCGACGGGCGGGACCGGCCGCGGCTCGAGGCACTCGCCGCGCGGGCAAAAGCGCCGGGCCGCGTCCGGTGGCACGGCGTGGTGGACGGGGCGGCGCGGCTCTATGCCGCGTTCGATTGCTTCGTCCTCTCCTCCCGGACCGAGGGGACTCCGATCGCGCTCCTCGAGGCGATGGCGGCCGGGGTGCCGGTGGTGGCGACCCGGGTGGGCGGCGTGCCAGATGTCGTGGGCCCGGAGGACGCGCTCCTGGTACCGCCTGACGATCCGGTCGCCCTCGCGGCCGCCGTGCGGGACGTGTTCGCCAACCCGGCCGCTGCCGCAGCGCGGGCGCGGTCCGCCCGCGCCCGGCTCGAGCGGGACTTCGCCTCGGGTCCCTGGGTGGAGTCGTACCTGGAAGCCTACCGGGCCGTGCTGGCCCGGCGGAGACATGCGGCATGAACCTGCAGGCAATCTGGCTCGGCGTCGCGCTCCTGCCAGTGGCATGCTTCGCCTACGCCTACCTGGTCTACCCGGGAATCCTCCGCCTCGTGGGGTGGGCCCGGCCGGCCGAACCGCCGAGGGCCGACCCGGAGGACTGGCCCCTGGTCAGTTTCTCGGTGCCGGTCTACAACGAGGCGGCCACGATTCGCCGGACGATCGAAAGCCTGCTCGCTCTGGACTATCCCGCCGAGCGGCGCCAGATCGTGGTCGTTTCCGACGCCTCCACCGACGGCACCGACGAGATCGTGCGCGAGTACGCCGGCCGGGGAGTCGCGTTCTGCCGGCTCAGCCGCCGCAGCGGGAAGACCGCGGCCGAGAACGCCGCGATCCCCTTGCTGAAAGGTCCCATCGTGGTCAACACCGACGCCACCATCCGGATCCTCCCCGGCTCGCTCAAACCCCTGATCCGGGTGTTCCAGGATCCCACGATCGGGGTCGCTTCGGGGCGGGATGTGAGCGTGACCAACGTGGCGACCGGGGCCAACCGCGGGGAGTCGAGCTACGTGGGCTATGAAATGTGGGTGCGGTCGCTCGAAACCCGGGTCGGTTCGATCGTGGGGGCCAGCGGCTGCTTCTACGCCATCCGCCGCGAGCTGCACGAGGCGCTGGTTCCCGAAGCCCTCAGCCGGGACTTCGCCTCGGCCCTCACCGCACGCGAGCGCGGCCTGCGGGCGGTGTCGGTGAACGAGGCGGTGTGCCTGGTTCCCCGGACCGTGTCGCTGGACCGGGAATTCCGGCGGAAGGTCCGCACCATGACCCGCGGCCTCGAGACGCTCTGGTTCAAGCGACATCTCCTGAATCCGTTCCGCTACGGGCTCTTCGCCTGGATGCTGTTCTCCCACAAACTGGCCCGGTGGCTGGTCTTCCTCCTGGTCCCGCCCGCGCTGCTGGCTCTCGGACTGCTCGCCCCGCGCTCGGGCGTCGCGCTGGCATTGCTGGGGCTCGCCCTGGGCACCCTGATCGCAGGCTGGGTCGCGATCCGCTGGCCCGAAGGGCGAGCCTTGCCCCGGCCACTCGAGCTGGCCGGCTTCGTCGTGGTCGCCTGCGTGGCCGGGTTCGTGGCCTGGCTCCGGGCGCTGCGGGGCGATCTCAATCCGATCTGGGAACCGACCCGGAGGCCGGCATGACCGCTCCGAAGCTCCGGCGGCGAGTCGCGGGCGCGGCCAGCACCTACGGGACCGAGTCCGACCGGCGCGCGGCTCGCTTTCCGGCGCAGCCGGTGGGCGACCGCGGGCTCCACCGGCACTGGTACCGGCTCCAACAACGGCTGCTGGCGGGAACGTCGTGGCCGGCTCGACTGGCCCGCGTCCTGGGCGGCCAGCGGCGGATCCGGATCCTCGAATATGACGTGGAGGCGACAAGGCCCGGCCTCCCCCGAGGTACGCTCCGGATCGGGTTCGCCTCCGACTTTCACGCCGGCCCCATCACGCATCCGGCCCTGCTCGCCGCGGCCTGCGACGCCCTGGCGGCCCTTCGTCCCGATCTGCTCCTACTGGGCGGCGATTTCGTGTCGCTGGATGCCGCCGCGATCGGGCCGCTCGCCGAGTGGCTGGGTCGGGTGCCCGCCCCGCTGGGCCGGTTCGCGGTGCTGGGGAATCACGACTACTGGAACGGTGCGCAGCAGGTGGCCCGGCGGCTGGAAGCCGCAGGGATCAGGGTTCTCCGGAACGAGGCAGTCCAGCTCCCGGCCCCGTACCACGAGGTAACCCTCTGCGGGTTGGACGACGACCTTGCCGGGACCCCGGAACCGCTGGCGCGCTTTGCGCCCCGGAGCGAGGTGCGACTCCTCCTCATGCACGGACCTTCCGGGCTGCTCGCGGCCGACGGGATTCCGTTCGCGCTCGCGCTCTGCGGGCACACCCACGGGGGGCAGATCGCGCTGCCGGGCGGGAAGCCCTTGCTGCTGCCGCCGGGTGCGCTTTGCCGCCGCTATCCAGGGGGGCGCTACCAGCCGGGCCCGGGCCGGACCCTGATCGTGAGCCGCGGCGTGGGCTACAGCACGGTGCCGGTTCGGGCGTTCTCGCCGCCCGAAGTGGTCCTCTGCCGACTGCGGCTGTCAGGCACGGCCGACCAGGAGCGTACCGGTTGAGCGCTGTCGTTCCGGCTGCCACGAGCCGCTCGGTGCTCCGCCTGGCGGCCTGCCTTCTCGCCGCCTCGCTCCCTGCCGCACTCGACCCGGGTGCCGTGGCCCGCGCCAGCTCGCTCTGGCCGCTCGCCCAGACGGCGCATCCTTACTGGGTGCCCCGCCACGCCCTGCTGGTGAATCTCTGGGCTCCCCTCGTCAGCCTGAGCGGATGCGTGATGGTCCTCGCTCCCGGCCTCCTGTTGGCACTCCTCACCAGGGGGGCTGACGGGGCCGGGCGCTGGCTGGTGACCGGCCTCGGGCTCTCCCTGGCGGGCCTCTCCCCCCTGGTCGAGCTGCTGGAGGCAGCGCGGGGCCGCCCGCTGGCCGGACCGGAGTTCGCCGGCCTCGTGCTGGCCTGCCAACTCCTCGCCGCCGGCGCGGTGCTCGGGAAGCTGCGCCAGGGGGGGGTAGTCCGATGGCCTCCGGGCGAACCCGGTGCCGCCGCCTCGCTGGCCTCGGCGGCGGTGGTCCCCTTCCTGGTCCTTGCCGTCCTGGCGCCGAAGGTCTTCTGGGAGAGCCTGAGCGACGACGGGGCACACGCCTTCGAGGCCGCCCGGTTGCTGCTCTGGCAGCCGCTGCCGTTCTGGGCTCCGGACGCCGGTGCGGTCGCGAGCTACCCCGGCATGAAGACCCTGCTTACCCGGTTCCCGACCGCCTGGTTCATCCGGCTCTTCGGCGAATACGAGGCGTCGGCTCGGGTCCCGTACCTGCTCTTTCTGGCTGGGCTCTACGGTGGGCTCCTGGGGGTCGTCCAGGTGGGAAGGCAAGAGCCGCTTCGGCCCCTGGCGCGCTGGTTGATCTGGCTCGGGTTTGCCAGCTACACCGTGGCCATGGCGTACAGCGCGGCCTATAACCCCTATCACGCCGATCTCGCGCTGCCCGGGGCGGAGGATACCCTCCTCGTCGCGCTGCTCTTCGGCTTCGCGGCCGCCTACCTGCGGGGGGAGACCCCGTGGGTGGTGTTCTATGCGGTGCTCGCCTTCACCACCTCGCCGGCCGGCCTGATCGGGGTGGGCATGCTCCTAGCCGGCTTTCTCCTGACCGTGCGGCCGGTCGCCCCCCGCCCGGCGCTGG
>JBBIMQ010000088.1:0-6973 GCA_037444345.1 Gemmatimonadota bacterium
ACTCCTGGTTCGCACCTACGATCCGGACCGGGGGCGGATCTTGCTGGACGGGGTCGATCTTCGAAATCTGGACCTGGCCGAGCTCAGGCGGAACGTGGGGTTCGTCCCGCAGGAGACGTTCCTCTTCAGCGACACGCTTCGCCACAACGTCCTGCTCGGGGCCCCCGACGACGGGCGGCTCGAGCGCGTGGCGGAAACAGCCCAGCTTTCCGCCGCACTCCCCGACTTGCCCGCGGGCTTCGACACCCTCCTCGGCGAGCGCGGGATCAACCTCTCGGGCGGGCAGAAACAGCGCGCCGCGATCGCCCGGGCCCTGGCGCAAGACCCGCCCGTCTTCGTCCTGGACGACGCGCTGAGCGCGGTGGACGCCCAGACCGAGGAGCGGATCCTGGAGCGGCTCCGCGAAGCCCTGGCCCGGCGGACCCGGGTGATCATCTCCCACCGCCTCTCCGCCGTCCGGGATGCCGACTGGATCCTGGTGCTCGAGGGCGGGGTGGTGGTCGAGGAAGGTACCCACGAAACCCTGATGCGCCGGGCCGGCCGCTACTGGGAGCTGCTCCGCCGCCAGCAACTGGAGCACGCCCTGGAGGAGGAAGCGGGCGAAGAGGTCGCTGGCTGAGGCCGGCGCAAATGCCCGGCGAAGCCCCTGCCGAAGAACCTCGAACGAAACCCGGCCCGGCCAGCGAGCCCCTGCGGGACTCCCCACTCCGAGGGCCGGGCGGCGTCCCTGCCACGCGGCGTGCCCTGGTAGCGGCCCTCTAACCCACCCCGTACCAGTACCGGGCGACCAGCATGATGATCACCATGACCACGAGGGTAAGGGGCGCGCCGAGCCGGGTGTAATCGGTGAAGCGGTAGCCGCCCGGGCCGTAGACCATGGTGTTGGTCTGGTATCCGATCGGGGTCAGGAACGAGGTCGAGGCCATCACCGCGACCACGATGGCAAAGAGCCGCGGGTCCTGGCCCGACTGGACCGCGGTCTCGAACGCGATCGGGAAGACCAGCGCGGCGGCGGCGTTGTTGGTGACGATCTCGGTGACCAGACTGGTGGCCAGCACGATGCCGAGCAGGACCCCGAGCGGGCCGAACGGCTCGAAGGTCCCGACGATCGCGCCGGCCACCCGGTTCGCGAGCCCCGAGTTCTCCATGGCAGCGCCCAACCCGAACGAGGCCGCCACCATCAGGACCACATCCAGATCCACGGCGTTCTGGGCCTCCGAGGCGGTGAGGACTCCGAAGCCCAACAGGGCCACCGCTGCCACCAGCGCGCACTGGAGCATCGGCAACAGCCCCAGTCCCGCAACCACCACCACCAGCGCCATCACCAGCCCCACGAACCAGGCCTTGCGCGAGAGGGCCGGGGGAGCGCCGCCCAATTGCGAGACCAGCAGGAAGTCGTTCCGGTCTCCCCAGCGGGTCCGGAAGGCAGGGTCCGCGAGCACCAGCAGCGTGTCGCCCACCTTGAGCTCCACCTCTCCCAGCTTGGCGTTGAGCCGGTGGCCCGCGCGGTGGATCGCGAGCACCGCGGCCTGATAGCGGCTGCGGAACTGGGCTTCCTTGAGGGTCTTGCCGAGGAGCGGGGAGGTGGCGCCGATCACCGCCTCGAAGAAGGTATGCCCCGCCGAGCCGAAGGCGGCGAGGTGTCGCTCTTCGGACGACACGAGCCCCCGGATGGCCTGCAGATCCACGATGGTGTCCACTCGCCCCACGAACAGGAGGCGGTCGCCGCCGCGGAGCACGGTGGTCGAGGCCACCGGCGCCACCTGCTCGCCCTGGCGCTCGAGTTCGGCGAGAAAGACGCCCTGCAGGTTGCGGAGCCCCGCCTCCTCGACGCTCTTCCCGTCCAGCGGGCCGCCCCGGACCACATCCATGCTCACCGTGAACTCCCGCAGGTTCTCGCCCAGATCGCGCCGGGCCGGCCGGCGCTCGGGGAGAAGCCGCGGCGCCGTCAACACGAGCACCGCGACTCCCACCAGTGCCACCGGGAGCCCGAACGGGGTGATCTCGAACAACCCCATCGGCCGGCCGGTCTTGGCATCCAGCAGACCTGATACGACCAGGTTGGTCGAGGTCCCGATCAGCGTGACGACGCCGCCCAGGATCACCGCGTAGGAAAGCGGCATCAGATACCGGGAGGGAGATTGCCCGGTCCGCTCCGCCCAGTCCGTCACCGGGGGGATCAGCATGGCGACGAGCGGCGTGTTGTTGAGAACGGCCGACGCGGCCGCGGACGAGGCGGTAAGTCGCGCGAGCGAGCCGCGCCCCCCCCCCCGCCCGAGCACTGCGTTGAGGAGCGGCAGCATGAGCCCGGTGCGCTCGACGCCCCGGGCCAGAATATACAGGGCCGCCACGGTGATCGGGGCCGAATTCCCGAATCCGGCGAACGCTTCCTGCGGGGTGATGACCCGGCCGAGGAGCAGGGCGATCACCGCCCCCAGCATCACGTTGGCAGGCGCGTACGCCTCCCGCGCCAGCAACCAGAGCGTAAGGAGGGTCACCGCGAGCGTGTACCAGGCCTGCCAGGTCATGGAGCACCCCGCCAGTCGAGCAGCCGTTCGCTCCCGCTACAGCCGCTCGCGCAGAAACGCGGGCGTCATCTCCTGCAGCCATCCCGCCAGCCGGGTGAAATGGCCGGTGACGAGGAGCGCGCCGACGGCGATGAGGAGCACGCCGCTCGCCCGCATGATCCAGGGAAGGAAGCGGCGGAACCGCTGGAACCAGGCCATGAACGACTCCACCGCCCACGCCGCGGCGAGAAACGGCACCGCAAGGCCCGCCGCATAGGCGGTGAGGAGCACCACCCCGCGGCTCAGGGTCTCCTGGGCCGCGGCGAGTCCCAGAATTCCCCCGAGGATGGGACCGATGCACGGGGTCCACCCGGCGGCGAACGCCATGCCGACCAGGACCGACCCGAGGTAACCCACGGGCTTGGCTTGGAGATGGAGGCGCCGTTCCTGCTGCAGCGCCCCCACTCGGATGACACCCAGACAGACCAGCCCGAACGCGATGATGAGCGCGCCACCTGCCCGCTGGAGCCAGAGCTCATGGTACCGGAGCGTCCGCCCCAGGGCGGTGGCCCCCGCCCCGAACAGGATGAAGATCAGGGTGAAGCCGAGAATGAACAGCGTGGCGTGCACCAGGGGGAGGCGGCGGCGCGCGGCCATCTCCTCCAGCGTCATCCCGGTGAGAAAGCCGATGTAGCTCGGCACCAGGGGGAGCACACAGGGCGAGAGGAAGCTCAGCAGGCCGGCGGCGAAGGCCACCACCAGGCCGAGGGGCGCGGCGTCGGTCATCCCCAGGGGCGGCGCTGGCACTCGCGGCAGACCCCGTACAGCTCGACCCGGTGCCGCTCGGGGCGGAAGCCGTACTCGTCCGCGATCAGGGGGAGCATCCGTTCCAGGCGGTCGTTGGCGAACTCCTCGACCCGACCGCAGCGGGTGCAGATCAGGTGTTCGTGGTGAGCCTGGGCAGGCATCGGTTCGTAGCGCCGGAAGCCTTCGCCGAAATCGTGGGCCCGAACCAGGCCGCTCCGGACCAGCGCATCGAGGGTGCGATAGATCGTGGCCAGCGCGACCGGCTCGCCGCGGGCCTTGAGCCGCCGCTCGATATCCTCCACCGAGAGGTGCTGATCGGATCCCAGCACCAGCTCGGCGATCCGGTCGCGCTGACGCGTCACCGGCTGCCGGTGGTCCCGGAGATAGCGCCGGAAGCGCTCCAGGAGGGCCGCGCCCTCACCCTTGGCGAGCTGCGCCATGGGCCGAGGCGAACCAGGCGGCCGGGTCCACCGGCCGGGGATCCTCATCCTCCAGCCGGCGCCGGACGCCGGCGAGGAGGTCGCCGAGGGTCTCCGCGGGGCCGCTCCCCACCTCCTCGAGCACGGCTTCGAACCTGCCGCGCTCCTTGCCCTTCAGCACGTGAACGAAGCGCGCCGTGTAGACCCGGCGGCGCTCGCCCGCGACCCGGGACAGGATGGCGGTGCCCAGCTCCCGGCCGTCCCGCCGGAGGGTGCGAAACTGCCAGATCGCGTCAATCTCCTCGACCGGAAGGGCTCGGGCCACGGCACTGGCCAGGCGCCCCCACCCCGCCCCGGGCGGGGTGAGGATCATGCCCCCCCCGTGGCGCCGGGGACCCGCCGGCCGGGCCTGAACTCCTGCGCGTTGGTCACGACGCCGTAGGCGAGGTGGGGGCCGCGGACGGTGAGCTTGTTCACGACGAACTCGGTCTGATCCACGCAGATCGTCATGAGCGGGGTGGGCACACCGCCATAATGGGTGTGGTACGCCGGAAGCATGTTGCCCACCGCGATCGAGTGCAAGGCCGAGGCGACGAAAATCGCTCCAGTGGCGCGGACCGTGAATTCCCGCATCGCGTCCTGCGCCTCCAGGGTGTCGCTGTACACCCCGGGGAGGGGGCCGTCGTCCCGAATGGACCCCGCCAGCACGAACGGAATCCGCCGGGTCACCAGCGCGTGCATGATCCCCGACCGGATCAGCCCCTGCTCCACCGCCCGCTCGATCGAACCCAGCGCCCGCACCTTGTTGATCGCACGCATGTGGAGACCGTGCCCGCCGTCGGTGGGGTGCCCCGTGCTGGTCATGCCGAGCGTGGTGCCGAAAATCGCCGCCTCGATGTCGTGGACCGCCACCGCATTCCCGGTGAGGAACGCCTGCACGAACCCCTCTCGGATGAACCATTCGAAGTCCTGCCGGGCCCGGGCGTGCACCAGAGCCGGTCCGGCCACCCAGATCAGGTACCCCCCCCGGGCCCGCTCCTCCCGCAGCCGCGCCGCCAGCTCCTCGTAGTTCACCGGGCGCTCGCGGCTCACCTCGGTGGACATGAAGCGGAATTCGTTCAGGCTGTGGGAGCCGCCCAGGAACCCTTCGCTGTGGACGTAGATCCCCTCGGAGCCGTCCTCCGCCTCCCCCATGGCCACCCGTTCGCCCCGCTTGAGCCGCCGCGGCTCGATCACCTCCAGCCCGTCTCCCCGCTGGACGATCACGCAGTCCATCCGCGGCCGGGTAGGCAGGATCCATCGCCCGTTCACCCGCACGTAGGTCGGCAGGTTGGAAGTCGAGAAGAAGCCCTCGGGGAGCACCCCGTCGGCGGGCAGCGGCTCGAAGCGCGCATCCGGCGCACCGGCGAGAGGCGGCTTCGTAAAATCAGGCGCGTGATAGACTTGCGTGGCCATAGACCAGCCGGCAATCTAGGCGGGCCCGGAGGGGGATTCAAGCGAGCTCTCAGGTGCGCATGGCACACGAGGTGCGTTGCGGGCGGGCGCACGCCCGGTGTTTCGCCCGCCCGCTGCGTGACAGCACCCGAAGGTGGGCGAAAAGACCCACCCTTCGAACCAGGCCCCTCCTGCTCGCCCGCTCCGCGCCGAGCGGGAGGGCTCCGTGTCTACCTGTGAGGTGTGCACCATGGCCCTTCGCCTGTCAGCTAGTTCCCCCGTCTTGCTCCTGGCCGCCGCGGCCCTCGCCGCGCCGCTCGCGGCCCAGATCCCCACCCCGCGCGACACCATCCGGCCCGACACCGCTGCGGTCGAACTGCCCGAGATCGTGGTGACCGTGACCCGTGCCCAGGAGCCGCTCAGCAAGGTGCCCTCGGCCGTGAGCGTGGTGGGGAAGCGGGACCTCCGCCTCGGCCAGCCGACGCTGGGGCTCGACGAGGCCCTGAACAACGTGCCCGGCGTCTACGTCGCCAATCGGTACAACTTCTCCCTCGACCAGCGACTCTCGATTCGCGGCTACGGCAGCCGGGCTAACTTCGGGGCCCGGGGAGTCAAGATTCTCCTCGACGGCATCCCGCAGACCCTGCCTGATGGCCAGAGCCAGCTCACCAACGTGGAGTTCGCCAATCTGGAACGGATCGAGGTGCTCCGGGGCGCGAGTTCCTCGCTCTACGGCAATGCCTCGGGCGGCGTGCTGTCGCTCATCTCGGAGCCGGCCGCGCCGGGACCGTTTTCCCAGTCGGTGCGGGCCGAGGGTGGCTCGTTCGGCCTGGTCAAGGTTCAGGGGCGGACCACCGGCCGGCAGGGCCCCGCGAGCGGCACGCTCTCCCTGTCACACACCAACGTGGACGGGTTTCGGCAGCACAGCGAGGCCAGGTTCACGACACTCAACCTGGGGCTCGACTACGCCGCCTCGCCCAGTACCCTGGCCGCCCTCCGGTTCGGCTACACCGACGCCCCCAAGGCGGAGAATCCGGGCGCGCTCACGGCGGCCGAGGTTCTGAGCAATCCCGACACGGCGGCGCGAGCCAACGTGGTTCGGCGGGCGGACAAGGAGGTCAAGCAGGGCCAGCTGGCGTTCACGCTGCGCCACTACACCCGGCTCGGCGAATGGAATGCCACGGTGTTCGGGTTTCTGCGCGATCTCGAGAACCCCCTGGCCACCCCGCCCCGCTCCGGCGCTCCGTTCAACGAGGGAACGTTCGTGAGCATTGATCGCCAGGTGTACGGAGCCCGGCTCAGCGCGGTGCAGCGGTTCACCGACTCCCCTCGGGCAGTACGCCTCACGGTCGGCCTCGACCTGCAGCGGATGCGAGACCTCCGTAGCAACGCGCGAACCGTGGCGGGGGTCAAGGACACGCTCATTCTGCACCAGCGGGAACGGGTGCTCGAGGTGGGGCCGTTCGCTCAGGTCCACTGGGAGCCGGCCGGGAGCGTCCTGCTCTCCGCGGGCGCGCGCTACGACGCGGTCCGGTTCGAGGTGCTGGATTATCATCTGAGCGACGGGGTGGACAACAGCGGCGAGCGCACCATGAAGGCCGCGAGCGGCAATCTGGGCCTGAGCTGGACCGGGGACCCCCGGTTCATTCCCTACGCCAACGTCTCCACGGCCTTCGAGACTCCGACCACGACCGAGCTCGCCAACCAGCCGAATTCCACCGGGGGGTTCAACACCGGCCTCGACCCGCAGCGCGCCGTGAACTACGAGGCGGGCTTCCGGGGGCGCCTCGGCCGCCTGGACTACTC
>JBBIMQ010000088.1:7029-9403 GCA_037444345.1 Gemmatimonadota bacterium
CAGTACCGAGAAGTGTCGGGCCGCGCCTACTTCACCAATGCCGGTAAGCTGCATAACGACGGGGTCGAGGTGGGACTGAGCGGGTCTCCCCTTCCCGGCCTCCGGCTCTTCGGCTCCTACACCTACGCCGATTACACCTTCGAGACCTACCGCATCCGCACTGGTACGGCGGTGGACACCCTCGACGGCAACCGGGTGCCCGGCGTTCCCCGCTTCTTCGTCCGGCTCGGGCTCCGGGCGGGTCCGGTCCGCGGCGCCGTGCTCGACGTGGACCACACCATGGCCGGCTCGATGTACGCCGACGACCGGAACACCCAGGAAGTGGCCGGCTGGGGCAAGACCACCAGCGGCACCATCAAGGGACTGGGCGCGGGGGTCACCAATGTGCGGCTGAGCTGGACGGGCCGGGCCGCCGGGGCCTGGATTCAGCCGTTCTTCGGCGTGAATAACCTGTGGGATCGGGACTACGTGAGCGCGGTCACGGTCAACGGAACCTTCGGCCGCGTCTACGAGCCCGCCCCAGGCCGGAACTACTACGTGGGCGCGGAGGTCGGCTGGGCAGCCCGGCCTCGCTAGGCAATTTCGGCGATCCGGTACGCTGGGGGCAGCGGCGGCGCGAGTCCCGGCCGCCACTGTCCCCCCGCACCGCCTAGAGCAGCGACACCGGGTCGCGGTCCACGATGACCCGGACGCCCGCTCCCCGGGGCATGCGGCCGGCGGCATACCGTACCACCCGGCCGACCAGGTCCGGCGAGCCTCGAAGGAGCACGTGCCAGCGCCAGCGGTCCTTGATCCGGGTCACCGGACAGGGCGCGGGCCCCAGCACGTCGAGGGGGAGGCGCCTGACCTCCACCAGCCGGCCGAGCCAGCGGGCCACCCGTTCAGCGTGGGCGGCCACGCGCCGCTCTCGCTCGCCGCTCACCAGCAGGTTCGCCAATCCCACGTGAGGCGGGTAGGGCGGGTCCCGCCGGACCTCGAGCTCCCGAGCGAGGAACCCCTCCGTGTCGTGCTGCGCCGCGTGGCTGAGCGCGTAATGGTCGGGGTTCCGGGTCTGGATGATCACGCGCCCGCCGCGCGGTCCCCGACCGGCCCGACCGGCCACCTGGGCCAGGAGCTGGAAGGTCCGCTCCGCCGCCCTGAAATCGGGCAGGTACAGTCCGGTGTCGGCATCCACGACGCCCACCAGGGTCACGTTGGGGAAATCGAGTCCCTTGGCGATCATCTGGGTTCCCACCAGGATATCCACCTGACCGCGCCCGACCCGGTCCAGGATCGCCTGGTGAGACCACCGGGCGCTGGTCGTGTCGAGATCCATGCGGGCGATTCGCGCCTCGGGAAATCGCTGGGCGAGGAACCGCTCGAGCTGCTGGGTGCCCACGCCGCGCATCCGCTGCACCCGGTGGCCGCACTGGCGGCACGCAGGGGCGATCGCCTCATCGTGCCCGCAGTAGTGACAACGCAGTCCCTCGGGCGCCTGGTGGACGGTGAGCGCGATGCTGCACCGGGGACAGCCCTGGACTGCACCGCAGGCGGGGCACTGGAGCACCGCGGCGTACCCTCGCCGGTTGAGCAGGAGGAGAACCTGTTCGCCGCGCGCCAGAGCCGCGGTCGCGCCGGCATCGAGCCGTTCCGACCACGGAACCGGGCCCGCCTCCTTCAGACGGGGGCAGGTGCGGAGGTCCACCACCTCGACCGGCGGGAGGGGCCGCAGCTCGGCCCGCTCCGGGAGCCGCAGCAGCCGGAGCCGGCCGTCCAGCCGGGCGAAGGTCTCGAGGGACGGGGTGGCGCTGCCGAGCACCAGCCTGGCCCCCTCCAGTCGGGCCCGCACCAGGGCCACCTCGCGCGCGTGATAGCGCGGAGTTTCGCCGTTCTTGTAGCTCGCCTCGTGTTCCTCGTCCACCACCAGCACGCCCAGTTGAGCGACCGGGGCGAACACGGCGGAGCGGGCCCCAACGGCCACCCGGCGCTCGCCGGAGCGGAGCGCTCGCCACTGGTCGGCGCGCTCCCCCTCCGAGAGCGCGCTGTGGAGCACCGCCACGCCATCGCCGAACGCGCCCCGCACCCGGCTCACCGTCTGGGGGGTGAGCGCGATCTCGGGCACCAGGATGATGGCGCCCTTGCCTTCGGCGAGCGCGCGCCGAATCGCCTCCAGATAGACCAGGGTCTTGCCGCTCCCCGTGACTCCGAAGAGGAGCGCCCCGCTCCCTGCGGGAAGCGATGCCAGGGCTTCGATGGCCTCCCGCTGGGCCGGGGTGGGCACCGGCGGCGGGGCCGTGGGACGGAGGCCCGGAAAGGGATCCCGCACCACCGCGCGCCGCTCCAGCGAGGCGAGCCCGCGCCGGACCAGCGCCCGCAGCGCCGCCGGCTTGATGCC
>JBBIMQ010000089.1:0-9339 GCA_037444345.1 Gemmatimonadota bacterium
CGGGGGATCGGATGCGGCGCGGGATCGTGCTCATCGAGGGCAACGCCGGCGACTACTGCGCCGCCAGGATGCTGGCCGGCACCATCGCGGTGGGGGGCCGGGTCGGGGCCTTCGCCGGCCTGGCGATGCGGCGGGGCACGCTGATTCTGGAGCGCGAGCCTGCCGAATGGGTCCCCACGTTCAACGACTGCGGCGAGCAGCGGTTCGGCTTCCTGACCCTCCTCGCCCGCTCCTGGCGCAACCTCCCCGGCCGCTTCGCCCGGGTTCCGGACACCCGGATCTGGGCCCGGCGGTACGTGGGCGACCTGGCCAACGAGGGCCGGGGCGAGATTCTGGTCCTGAGCTGACCATGCGGATCCGCGACGTCCTGATCGAGGACACCTTCGCCGAGGCGTTCACCATGCGGGCGGCGCGGGTGGTGATCACGGCCCGAACCGCCCGCTGGGCCAGGGAGGCAGCGCTCAAGCTCACCGGGTTCGCCACCTCGGTGATCGGCTGCAAGTGCGAGGCGGCGATCGAACGGGAGGTCGGCGCCGAGGAGACTCCGGACGGCCGTCCCGGGGTGCATGTCTTGTTCATGACGATGGGGAAGGAGGACCTTCCCGCGCGCCTGGTCGAGCGCATCGGCCAGACCGTCCTCACCTGCCCGACGACGGCGTGCTACGACGGGCTCCCCCAGGCTCCGGACCGGATCCTCGTGGGCTCGGTGCTCCGGCACTTCGGCGATGGGTTCCAGGCGAGCAAGGTGATCGCGGGCCAGCGCTACTGGCGCATCCCCGTCATGGAGGGCGAGTTCCTGGTGCAGGAGAGCTTCGGGATGCAGAAGGCGATCGGGGGCGGGAACTTCCTCCTTCTCGCCGAGAGTGCGGAGGCGGCCCTCGAGGCCGCCGAGGCCGCCGTCGAGGCCATCAGCGGGCAACCGGGTGTCATCCTGCCGTTTCCGGGCGGCATCGTGCGGAGCGGAAGCAAGGTCGGGTCGCGGCGCTCGAAGAAAATGATCGCATCCACCAACGACGCGTTCTGCCCCACGCTCCGGAGTGTCACCCGGACGGCGCTGCCGGAACAGGTGAACTCGGTGCTCGAGATCGTCATCAACGGACTCGACACCGCGGCGGTGGCAGGGGCGATGCGGGCGGGCATGCTGGCAGCCTGCCGGCCAGGGGTTCGGGTGATCACCGCGGGCAACTACGGCGGCAAGCTCGGGCCCCATCATTTCTATCTCAGGAAGATCCTGGGAGATGGGCAATAGAACGGTGAGGCCGGAGGGCGGTCGCCGCCCCGGCCGCCTGTCGGAGCCGCAATGAGTCTCGCCACGAGCCTCTCCGTCAACGACCGGGCCTGGGCCCTCGCAGACCAGATGGACGACCAGGCTTCGCTGCTTCGCGTAGCCGTGCATCGCCTGTCGAACGGGACCCGGGTGATCGACGCCGGCATCGAGGTCGAAGGCGGCTATGAGGCGGGCCGGCTCCTGGGAGAGATCTGCATGGGAGGGCTGGGTCAGGTGGCGTGCGGGAGCCTGGCGCTGGGCGACCGGAGTTTTCCCGGCGTCGTGGTCCGCACCGATCACCCCGCGGTGGCCTGCATGGCCTCCCAGTATGCCGGCTGGGCCATCCAGCTCGAGCGATACTTCGCGATGGGGTCGGGGCCGCTCCGGGCCCAGGCCCGGGTGGAGCGGGAACTCTACGCCAAACTGGGCTACGCGGAGCAGGCCTCCCGCGGGGTCCTGGTGCTCGAGACCCGGCAACTCCCCACCGCAGCGGTCGCCGAGTACGTCGCGGCGAAAGCGGGCCTGCCGCCTGACAAGCTTACCTTCGTCGTCGCCCCGACGGCCAGCCTCGCGGGCGGGATTCAGATCGCCGCCCGGATCCTCGAGACCGGGCTGCACAAGATGGAAACCCTGGGCTTCGACGTGAACCGGGTCGTGAGCGGTATCGGCTGGGCACCGATTCCGCCGCCAGCCAAGAACGACACCCGCGCCATCGGCCGCACCAACGACTGCATCCTTTACGGCGGCCAGGCCCACTTCCTGGTGCGGGCCGACGAGGCCGAGCTCGCTGCCCTGGCCCCGAAGATCCCCTCGTCCTCGTCCCGCGACTACGGCACCCCGTTCTACGAGATCTTCGAGCGGTATGACAGGGACTTCTACCGGATCGACCCGCTTCTCTTCAGCCCTGCCGCTGTCTGGCTCACCTCGGTCGGCTCGGGACGGACCTATCAGGCCGGCGCGATCAACCTGGAAGTGCTGGCGAGGTCGCTCTACCCGGAGGCGTGAACGCCAGGGGTCCGTTCCCGGGCACCGGCGCAGGACCCGGTGCCTCGCGCCACCCGCTTACCACCCCCGGCTCGCGCGTTACCCTCGAACCCCTGGTCCATCGTGGGCTCCCTGTCCCTGGTTCCGCTCGCCACCCTGCTCCTTGGCTCCATCGTCATGATCGGGCACGAGACCCGGTGAAGCCCCGGAAGCCCCTGTCGCCGGACGACGTTTCGATGTATGCGACGCTGGCCTGTATCCTCGAAGCCAGCGCCCCGAAACCGGGGAACGTCGCCCCGGGCCGCCCCTTCCGCGACACGACGTACGAGGACTTCGTGGTGAGCGCCGTGGCGATCGGCCCGGTCCTCGGTGCGGCCGGTGGCGTCGCCCTGGGCCGTACCATCCGAGAGGCGGTCCGGGTAACCCGGGCCTGGACCCGGGCCAATACCAACCTCGGCATCATTCTCCTCCTCGCGCCGCTGGCTCGGGCGGCGCGAGTGGGAACCGGCACCCTGCGGGAACGGCTCCGCGCGGTGCTCGAGGCAACCACCGTGGCCGACGCCCACGAGGCGTACGCCGCCATCCGGGAGGCGGAGCCCGGGGGCCTGGGAGTGGTCGAGGCGGAGGATGTGCGGGAGGCCCCGGGGATCACCCTGCTCGAGGCCATGCGGCTCGCCGCCGAGCGGGACGCGATCGCCTCGGAATACGTGACCGGCTTCGCGCTCACCTTCGGGACCGGGTTGCCGGCGCTTCGCGCAGCCCGGCACGAGGGGCTCCCCTGGCCCGACGCCGTCGTGGCCGCGTACCTGGCCCTTCTCGCCGCGCGGCCCGATACGCTGATCGCGAGGAAGCTGGGACCCGCCGAGGCGGCCCGCGTCAGCGAGCGGGCCGGGGAGATCGTCCGGATCGGTGGCCCCCGGACCGCGGCGGGCCGCGAGGCGCTCGCCGCATTTGACGCGGCGTTGCGAGACCCACACAATTCACGGAACCCGGGAACGACGGCGGACCTCATCGCCGCCGCGGTGTTCGTGGCGCTGCTCGAGGACGGCTGGCAGGGTGATCGAGGATCCCCACGTGCGCAGTGACTTCAAGGTTTCGGTCAGCAAGGACTATCTGGTCTTCTCGTCGGCCCATTTCATCACCTTCAAGGGCCACCAGTGCGAGACCCTCCATGGCCACAACTACCGGGTCGGCGTGGTCGTGGAAGGCAACGTGGACGACGAGACCATGTTCGTGGTGGATTTCTCGATCCTGAAAAAGGTCGTGCGCAAGCTCACCGACGAGGTTGACCACAAGGTCCTGCTCCCGCTCAAGAACAAGAAGCTCGCCTACCGCGACGAGGGTGGCCACCGCCACGTGGACTACTTCGGGCGCTGGACCTACAGCTTCCCGGTGGCAGACTGCGCCATGGTGCCGATCGAGAACACGACCGCGGAGATGCTGGCCCAGCACTTTGCCGTCCGGGTGCGGGACGAGCTTGCCGCGCTCGGAGTCCGGAACCTCACGGCCATCGAGATCGAGGTGGAGGAGAGCTTCGGGCAGGCCGCGACCTACCTGTTGCTGCTGGACTGAGCTCGCCGCCGGCGGGAGGGATCGCTCCGGCACCGGGAACCGTCGCGCGCCCGGCCTCGCTGGGGGCCGCCGGGGAGCCGGGAGTCAGCCTGCGGCGAAATCAGCGGCCCCGAGTTCCCCGGCATGCAGGGCGGTCGCCACCAGCACCCCATCGCACCCGGCCTGGCGGAGGAGGGCGATGTCCTCGCGCGAGCGCACGCCGCCCGCCGCGTACACCGGTCGGCCGAGCCGCTGCTTGAGGTTGCCGAGCAGCTCCAGGTGCCAGGGACCGGCGCTCGAGCCCACCGCCGCCAGGTCAATCACCAGCACGGCCGCGGCCCCGAGCTCCACCGCCCGCGCCGCGAATTCCGCCGGGGCGAGGTCGGGGTCGAATCCGTCGCCCGCCACGGGACGCCCCGCCCGGAGGTCGAGGCTGAAGACCACCCGGCCCGACGGCGCCGCGCTCACGATCTCCTCGAACACGGCGAAGCTCGGGAGCGACTCGAGCCCGACCACGATCTGTGTTGCCCCGCGGGCCAGTACCTCCCGGGCCCGCGCCGCGCTGTTGACCCCCGCGTCAACCATCAGCCCGGGCCCGAAACCCTGTGCCGGATCGGCCAGCGCCGCGAGGAGCCCCGCCTGGAGGGGCTTTCCCTCGATGGCGTCCACGTCGGCCACATAGCAGTGCGAGGCGCGAAGCTCCGTCCGATAGGCCCGGGCCAACGCCAACGCGTCGCCGGTCCGCCCCGGAGCCAGCACCGAGCGAACCGGACGGTAGTGCAGCCGGTCGCCCCGCCGCGCGTGCACCGCCTGTCCGCGAGCCAGGTCGAGAACCGGGATGAGCAACATGGAAGGCGGCCGGATGGGGAGTGGAGAGTTACCTTGCGTGGCGCGCCGTCAATATAACCGGCCCGGCCGGCCGCCCCTCTGGCCCCCGGCGGCCGAGCCCCCGATCCGGATCCCGCTCCCCTCACTCGTGCCGGCATGCCCGAGCCCTCGCGCGACTCGACGAACCTGGCCATCCCTCCCTCCGGCAAGGGTCTGGTGGCCGTCAAGGTGGGCGGGAGCCTCGCCAGGCTCTCGGGCGCTCTGGAACGCGTGGGACAGGCGCTGGCTCGGGCCAGGGTCGTGCGGCCGCTCGTCGTGATCCCCGGGGGCGGTCCCTTCGCCGATCAGGTGCGGGAGTTCGACCGTCGGGTCGGCCTCTCGCCCGACGCCGCCCACTGGATGGCGATCCTGGCCATGGACCAGTTCGCCTTCCTGCTCGCCGACCGCGTGCCGGAAAGCCGGGTCGTGAACGACGGGCGCGAGGTGAGCGAGACCCTGCGCGCAGGCCGGATTCCCGTCCTTGCCCCGGCCCGCTGGCTCCGGGCCGCGGACGAGTTGCCGCACAGCTGGGATGTGACCAGTGACAGCCTTGCGGCCTACCTCGCCGCCCTCCTCGGGGCCGAGCAGCTCGTGATAGTGAAGCCGGTCGCCGGGGGCCTGGAACTGCTGGATCCCTATTTCCCCCGGGCCGCGAACGCGGTCCCCTGGTCGGTAGTGGGACTCGAGGCGGTGGACTCGCTCGCCGAGACGCTCCGCGCCAGCTGAGCCACCCGGGCCTCGCTCACTCGACCCCTCCGCCCTCCCTCGCATGCGGCTCCCCGGAAGCCGACCACCGTGGCCCCGGCCGAGCGGGCGAGGCCGATGTGCTCCACGCCCAGGCTCCCGGCCAGGGCGAACTCTGGCGCCACCTGGCGCACCTGGCGGCCGATCCTGGCCAGGTCGTCCACGCTGATCCAGTCGAAGAGCGAAGTGCCGTCCTTGATCGCGGTGTCCACCAGGAGACCGCCCGCCCGAGCCTGGGCCACCAGGGCTGGGAACGCCTCCACCGGCAGCCCGCCCACCCGCTCCCAGTCGGCGTAGGCGACCGCGATCACCCGGGGCGATCCCGGGAGGTACCGGGCCCGATCCACCAGCTCCGAGAGTACCGTGGCCGCCGCCGTGGGGTTCGGGAATCCGTTGAACCCCAGCTTGAGGAAGGAGAGCGCCACGGAAATTCCAGCGACGCGCGAGGCCACCTCGGCCACCGTCCCCGCCTCACCCAGCGCCGCGCTCAGGGGGACCCGCTCCGGCACCGCCTCCCGCAGCGAACCCAGCGCGGCGGGCGCCAGAGCCCCCAGGGCCTCGGAGGGGTCCTTGCCGTCGACGATCTGGGCACCGCCCGCGAGGGCGGCCCGCGCCTCCACGGCATCCGATACGCTCACGAGCAGCCGCACCGTCGCTCCCTTGTTCGCGGGTTCCGGCCCGGTATGTTACGCCCGACGATGGCACGGGACAACAGCTTCGCGACGCCCCTCAACTCGCTTGCGGGCAAGCAGCTCGTGGTGACGGGTGCCTCGAGCGGCATCGGCCGCGCCATTGCCCTGGCCGCCGCCCGGGCCGGTGCCGACGTGGCCACCACCTACCGCACCAATCTGGTCGGCGCGGAGCGGGTGGCGGAGGAAATCCGGGCCCTGGGCCGCCGGGCGGTGGTCATCCCGGCCGACATCGCGCAGGAGGAGGACCTCACCCGCATGGCGGGGGTGCTGCGGGCAGAGTTCGGCCGGGTGGACGTGTGGATCAACAACGCCGGTGCCGACATCCTGACGGGCCCCAACGCCCGGCTTGGCCGCCTCGCCAAGCTGGATCTGCTGCTGGCCGTGGACCTGCGCGGGACCATGCTCGCCTCCTGGATCGCAGCCGACCTGATGCGGGAGAACCCCGACGGCGGCGTCATCATCAACATGTCGTGGGATGGCGCGCTCCAGGGGCTGGAAGGGGAGAACCCGGAACTCTTCGCCGCCGTCAAGGGAGGGGTGCTCAGTTTCAGCCGGTCGCTGGCGCGCTCGTTGGCGCCGTCCATCCGGGTCAACGTGCTGGGCCCGGGCTGGATCGAGACCGCGTTCGGGGCCGAGGCGCCGCCCCGCTTCAAGGAGCGGGTGACCGCACGGATCCCGCTCCGGCGCTGGGGGACCCCGGAGGACGTGGCGGCGGCGGCGGTCTTCCTCGCCTCGGATGCCTCCCGGTACCTGACGGGCCAGATGATCCTGGTGAACGGGGGAGAGGTCATGTGACCTGCGGGATGGACGAGAGGGCAGCCTCTCACCCGCCTTGCCTCGGAGGACAACAACCATGGCAACCAAAGAACGCACCTATAGCGAAGCCGAGATCGCCGAGAAGCTGAAGGACCTGCCGGGCTGGTATTACGAGGACGGCTGGATCCGGCGCCAGTACAAGACCGACGGCTGGCTGACCACGCTGGCCCTCGTGAACGCGATCGGGTTCCTGGCCGAGGCCGCGTATCACCACCCGGACCTCACGGTGACCTGGGCCAAGGTCTGGGTGAAGCTCCAGAACCACGCGGCGGGCGGCATCACGGACAAGGACTTCGAGCTGGCCCGGAAGATCGAGGACTCGGTGCTCTGGCGGCCCAGCGGCGGCGCGCTGGAGGGGACGCCGAACAAGTGGGTGCGCGGGGGCGAGCCGAAGTGAGGGCGAGGGTGCCGGGTGCTCCCTGCTCGGCGCCGGACGGCTCC
This sequence comes from Gemmatimonadota bacterium, assembly GCA_037444345.1. Classification (GTDB taxonomy): domain Bacteria; phylum Gemmatimonadota; class Gemmatimonadetes; order Gemmatimonadales; family GWC2-71-9; genus JADJOM01. The sequence goes on from JBBIMQ010000089.1 coordinate 7,363, forward strand.
GGTCCGGCGCAGAGCAGGGAGCACCGAGCACCGGCCCCCGGGCGATGACTCCCGCTCCGCGGCGCATTCTCTTCGTCACCGGCACGCTCGCCGAACCCGCGCTCAGGCGGGTCCTCACCGAGCTCCGGCCGGAGTTCGCCTGGGACATCGCGGTCATGCGGATCACGGTCGCCGCCCTGATGACGACGCCGTGGATCGCGCGATTCCTCCAGGTGCCCGAGGGGGTGGACCTGGTACTGCTGCCCGGCCTGGTGGAGGGAGACACGGCCCCGCTGGCCGGGCAGTTCGGAGTCGCGGTCGAGAAGGGTCCCAAGGACCTGCGGGAACTGCCCCGGTACTTCGGTCGCGCTCAGGCGGTGGGCGACTACGGCGCCTGGGACATCGAGATCCTGGCCGAGATCAATAACGCCCCCCGGCTCTCGCGGGAGGCCGTGCTGGCCGCGGCCGAGTACTTTCGCGAGAGCGGGGCTGACGTGATTGACGTGGGCTGCACCCCCGGTCTCCCGTTCCCCGAACTGGGGGCGCTGGTGCACGACCTGGTGGGCCGCGGCTTCCGGGTGAGCATTGACTCCTTCGACCGGGAGGAGATCGCCGCCGCGGTGGGGGCCGGCGCGGAGCTGGTGCTGAGCGTCAACGGCTCCAACCTGCCCGTCCTCGAGGACCTGCGCGGCACCGGAGCCCGGGCGGTCGTGATCCCGGACTTCGGGCAGGGTCTCGAAACCCTCGAGCCCACCCTGGCAGCCTGCGAGCGGGCGGGCGTGGGCTATCTCGTTGATCCGGTCATCGAGCCGATCGGCTTCGGCTTCATGGCTTCCCTGGAGCGCTATGCCGAGGTCCGGCGCCGCTACCCGTCGGTGCCCCAGCTCATGGGGATCGGGAACCTCACCGAGCTCACCAGCGCCGACTCCACCGGGGTCAACGCGGTTCTCGTGGCCATCGCGCAGGAACTCGGCGTCAAGGCCGTGCTCACCACCGAAGTGATCCCCTGGGCCCGCGGCGCGGTCCGCGAGATTGACATCGCGCGGCGCCTCATGCACTACGCCGTGAGCCACCGCACCCTTCCCAAACACGTGGACGACAGGCTGCTCACGGTGAAGGACCCCGAGATTCTCGAATTCGGCGAGGCCGAGCTCCGCCGGCTCCAGGCATCCATCACCGATCCCAATTTCCGGATCTATGCCGAGCGGGGCGTGATCACGGTCTTCAACAACGAGATCTTCGTGCAGGGGACCGACATCCAGGAGATCTTCGATCAGCTGGGCGTGGACGAGCCCTCGCACGCCTTCTACCTGGGCAAGGAACTCATGAAGGCCAAGCTCGCCATCAGCCTGGGGAAAACCTACCGCCAGGAGGGCCAGCTCACCTTCGGCTATCTCACCCCGCCGGAGGAGGCCCGGCGCGAGCACTTCCGGCCGACCCATCGAGGGAAGCGGGCGGGGCGGCGCCCTGCTCGGAGGCCCCGGAAGGAATGACCCTTCTCCCGCTGGTCGAGGAACTCATCCCGCCGCCGGACCCGGTGGCGGCGGCGGAGCGTCTGCTGGGCCAGCCGCACCTGCTCTTCCTCGACAGCGCGGCCGACCCCGGGCGGCTGGGCCGCTACTCGTTCCTGAGCGCAGCGCCGGTCGCGGTGGTCCGGGCCAAGGGCCGCTCGCCGGGGCCCACGGGACTCGAGCAGCTCGCCGCTCTGCTCGCGCCGCACCGGACGGAGCCCATCGCGGAGCTGCCCCCGTTCCAGGGGGGCGCGGCGGGGTTCCTGGCCTACGACTACGGCGCCGTGCTGGAGCGGCTTCCGGCACCCCGCTACGACGACCTGCAGCTCCCCGATCTCGTGTTCGGGCTCTACGACTGGGTGCTCGCCTGGGACCATGAGACGGGCCGCGCCTGGCTGGTGTCCACCGGGGTGCCCGCCACCGGAGACCGGCGGGCGGAGCGCGCCGCGGAGCGGCTGGAGTGGGTCCGGCGGCGGCTGGTGGGGCC
>JBBIMQ010000090.1:0-9284 GCA_037444345.1 Gemmatimonadota bacterium
TCGCCGCTTCCGTAGAGCTCACCCGAGCGGTGATCCAGTCCGGGGCGATCGCCGTGGCGTACGAAACGGTCCAGTTGCCGAGCGGCGAACTGCCCCTCCTCACCCCGATGTCCGAGGTCGCGGGCCGGATGGCGGTGCAGGAGGGGGCCAAGTATCTGGAGCGCGTCTTTGGCGGCAGCGGGGTCTTGCTCGGCGGGGTGCCGGGCGGGCCGCCCGCCGAGGGGCGGAGCATCGGCGGCGGGGGGGGGGGGAGCAACGCCGCGAAGAGGGCGGCGGGGATGGGGGCGAGGGTGACGATCCTCGACATCTCCCTCGACCGCCTTCGCTACCTCGACGACGTCCTCCCCGCCAACGTCACCACCCTCTACTCGAACCGGCACAACATTCTCGACTGCCTCCGGCGGGCCGACCTGGTGGTGGGCGCGGTGCTCCTGCCCGGCGCCAAGGCGCCGCACCTGGTGAAGCGGGCCGATCTTCGGCTCATGAAGCCGGGCTCGGTGATCGTGGACGTGGCGGTGGATCAGGGCGGCTGCGTCGAGACGATCCGGCCCACCACGCACGAGAAGCCGACCTACGAGATTGACGGCATCGTCCACTACGGTGTCGCGAACATGCCCGGGGCGGTGCCTCGCACCTCGACCCTCGCGCTCACCAACGCCACCCTCCCCTACGGGCTGCGGCTAGCGCGGGACGGCTGGAAGAAGGCTTGCCGCGACGACCGGGCGCTCCGGCTCGGTCTGAACGTGGTGGAGGGGAAGGTGGTCTACCCCGGCGTGGCCGAGGCCTTCGGGTTGCCGCTCGTGCCGGTGGAGTCGGTGCTCTGATCGAGCTCCGCTTCACCCGGCTGCCCCATGGCGAGGGCCTCCCGGTGCCGGCGCCAGCCACCCCCGGGGCGGCCGGGTACGACGTGGCCAGCGCGGAGGAAGGGATCCTGGCGCCGTTCGAGCGCCGGCTCTTCCGTACCGGATTCATCCTGGCCGTCCCCCCGGGCTATGAGTGCCAAATCCGGCCTCGCTCGGGGCTCGCGCTGCGGCACGGCATCACCCTGCCCAACAGCCCCGCCACGATCGACAGCGACTACCGCGGCGAACTGATGGTGGCTCTGGTCAACCTGGGCCAGGAGGCCTTCACCGTCACCCGAGGCATGCGGATCGCCCAGCTGGTCTTCGCCCGGGTGGAGCGGGCGGTGTGGCGAGAGGTGGCCGAACTGCCGGCCACGGAACGGGGGGAGGGCGGGTTCGGAAGCACCGGGCGCTAGGGACCAGGCTGGGTCCGGCCGGCTGCCGGGGGCCCCATCCCCGCCGGCTGGCGCACCTCCCTTCGAGTCGGGCCCGAGCCCCGGTGACCGGGGTCACACCGGCCGGTCGGGACGGCTAAGTTTTCGTCTTGTCCCCTCTTAGCGCCGCCGTTAGCTTTCGCGCCGATTCGACGTCCCGGCTTCTCGATGAAGCTTCCGAAGCTAAAACTCGGCTCGATCCTGCCCGCGACCGAGATCGCGGTGGATCTGGGCACGGCCAACACCCTGGTGTACGTCAAGGGCGAAGGCATCGTGCTCAACGAGCCGTCGGTCGTCGCCATCGAGAAGAGCACCGGGAGGATCAAGGGCATCGGCCTCGAGGCCAAGCGGATGCTCGGGCGCACGCCTGACGGCATCCTCGCGGTGCGTCCCCTCAAGGACGGCGTCATCGCCGACTTCGACGTCACCGAGAAGATGCTCCGCTATTTCCTGAAGACGATCATTGACAAGCACGTCTTTCGGGTGCGGCCCAAGGTGATCGTGTGCGTGCCGTCCGGGATCACCGAGGTGGAGCGCCGGGCAGTGCGCGACTCGGCCGAGACCGCCGGGGCCAAGCAAGTGGACATGGTGGCCGAACCGATGGCCGCCGCCGTGGGCGTCGGGCTGCCGGTGGAGACCCCGACCGGCAACATGGTGATTGACATCGGGGGGGGGACCACCGAGATCGCCGTCATCGCCCTCTCCGGGATCGTGTCCGACACCTCGATCCGGGTCGGCGGCGACGAGCTGGACCAGGCCATCGTCCAGTTTATGCGGAAGAACTACAACCTCCTGGTGGGGGAGCCCACCGCCGAGGCGATCAAGATCAAGATCGGTTCGGCCGCACCCACCGGCGACGAGCGGGAGATGGAGGTCAAGGGTCGCGACCTGGTCTCCGGCATTCCCAAGACGGTGCGGGTCCATTCCAGCGAGATCCGGGAAGCGGTCCAGGAACCGATTCAGCAGATCGTGGACGCCGTGCGCCGGGCGCTCGAGATCACGCCGCCCGAGCTGGCCAGCGACATCGTAGACCGGGGGATCGTCATGACCGGCGGAGGCGCCCTGATCCGGGGGCTCGATGTCCTGCTGGCCCAGGAGACCGGGCTCCCGATCCATGTGGACGAGGATCCCCTGACCTGCGTGGTGCGAGGCGCGGGCCGCATCCTCGACGACTACGAGAAGTACCAGAGCGTGCTCCAGCGCTGAACATGCCCCCGGGGACCGTTCGGTCGCTCACCCGCCGGGACACCGTCCTCTTCTCGCTCTGTGTCGGACTCTCGGTGGTGCTGCTCTTCATACCGGAGATCGGAACCTCGGTGGCCGCGGTGGCGCGGAGCACCGTGCTCCGGCCGGTGCTTTGGCTTCAGGCCTGGGCGGAAGCCTCCCGCACCAGCCGGGCCCGGTTCGAACGGCTCCGGGCCGAGCGTGATTCCGCCGCCTACGCGGCCCAGTTTCTCCCCTCCCTGAGGGCCGAAAACCTGCGATTGCGCGGCCTCCTGGGGCTTGCTCGCCGGCTCCCCGTGCCCTATGTGGCGGCGGAAGTCCTGCACCAGTCGCTTCCCACCGACGGGCGGACGCTGCTGGTCTCGGCCGGATCCGACCGCGGGGCCCAGCCCTTCGACCCCGTGGTCGGGCCGGAAGGACTGGTCGGGGTGGTGCGCGCGGTGGAGAAAGGAACGAGCCTGGTCATGACCTGGGCGCATCCCGAGTTCCGGGCCAGCGCCTACGCGGAGCCGGGCACGGTGTTCGGCGTGGTGGCGCCGGCGCTTCGGATGGCGGGAGCCGAGTACCTCCTGCAACTGCGAGGCGTCGCGGTGCGCGACACCATCGCTCCCGGCACGCTGGTGGTGACCTCCGGCCTCGGCGGAGTGTACCCGCCGGGCATCCCGATCGGGACCGTCCTCGGGCCCGCAGCCGAGGACACCGGCTGGGAGCGGATCTACCTGGTCCGGCCAGCGTCCAGCCCGGAGCTTGCCACCCACGTCCTCATCCTTCGGACCCCGGGGAGCCGGGACCTGGCCCCCGCGTTCGCGCCGCCCGCGCTCGAGCCGGCGGCGGACTCGCTCCCATGACACGGTCCGATCGCCCCCGCCTCGTGGCGGTGCTGGGGTTGCTCGTGGTGCTGCACTTTGGGTTGCGGCCGCGGCTCGGCTGGAGCCAGGTGGCGCCCGATTTCCTGGTGCTGGCGCTCCTGCTCTATGCCATCCGGAGCCGCCCGGGCCGCGCCGCGGTGGCCGGCTTTGCGGTGGGACTGCTCCTGGACGCGCTGGTGCCGGCCCGCTTCGGGGCGGCGGCGCTGGCCCACACCGTGGTGGGATACCTTGCCGCCTGGGGTCGGGCCGTCTTCTTTCCGGACAACCTGCTCGTCAACGGAGCCGTCATGGCCACGGGGGTCTGGCTGCGGAACGCCATCGTGCTTCTCGCGAGCGGCAACGGCGGCGGGTTGGGCATGCAGCTCTTCGTCTGGTCGCCCCTCCAGGCGCTGACCACCGCCGCGACCGGGGCCCTGGTTCTGTTCGTCTTCCGGGACTGGCTGGACATCCGACTGGAAGCATGAAGGAGTTTCACTCGTTCCGGGTGCAGGAACGAGCCCGGATCGCCCGCTGGCTCCTGCTGGGCGCGTTCTTGCTGCTCGCCTTGGCGTTCTTCCGGACCCAGGTGCTCCAGTACGATCGTTACCGCCTCCGCGCCCAGAGCAATCGCCTCCGGCCGGTGCCGCTCCAGCCGGCCCGCGGGACGATCTACGATCGCCACGGACTGGTCATCGCCGAGACCGTCCCCGGCTATTCGGTCGCCTTGCTGGCCTCCTCGGTGGACTCGCTCCGGCGGGTGCTGCAGCGGATCCGCCAGATCGTCGGGCTCGACAGCGCCGATCTGGAAGCCGTGGTCAACCGGTATCTGCAGGCCCGCTACCAGCCGGCCACGGTGCTGGGCAAGGCGACGCCCGAGCAGGTGGCTCGGCTGGAGGAACGGCGGGTCAGCCTGCCGGGGCTCGTGATTCAGACCGAGCCTCGCCGCACGTACCCGGCCGGCCGGGCCGTGGCGCACCTGGTGGGATACGTGGACGAGGTGAGCCAGGAGGATCTCGACGCCAACCGATACCCCGGTGCCCGGGTCGGCTCGCTGGTCGGACGCCTGGGGCTGGAGCGGCGCTACGACGACCGGTTGCGGGGGACGCCGGGGGTGCGATACATCGAGGTGGACGCACTGGGCCGGCTGGTCCGGGAGCGGGGGGCGGCTCCCCCGCTTCCGAGCATCCCGGGCCGGAGCCTCCGGACCGAGATTGACCTTCCGCTCCAGCTTTACATTGACAGCATCTGGCCCAGGGGGCAGAGCGGGGCGATGATCGCGATGACCCCGAAGGGCGAGATTCGCGCCCTCTACTCCACCCCTGCCTACGATCCCAACGAGTTCATCGGCGGGATCGCGGCGAGCGAGTGGCGGGCGCTGACCACCGACCCCACGCTGCCGCTGCTCAACCGGGCCATCCAGGTCCGCTATCCGCCCGGCTCCCCGTTCAAGCTCGCCACGGCGGCCATCGCGCTCCGGCGAGGCCTGGTGGGCTTCAATACTCGGATGCCGATCCCCTGCCGGGGCGGGCTCCAGTTCGGGAACCGGTATTTTCGCTGCTGGAAGAAGGAGGGGCATGGGTCGCTCGACCTCACCGGGGCCATCGAGCAAAGCTGCGACGTCTACTTCTACCAGTTGGGCCTCCGGATCCAGCTCAACCCACTGCTGCAGGACGGCACCAGCATGGGTTTCCACGACCGGAGCGGCATAGATCTGGTGAACGAGGTGCCCCCGATCTTCCCGACCTCGACGGCGTACTACGATGAACGATACGGGCCGCGGGGGTGGAGCGCCGCGGCGGTGCTGAACCTCGCGATCGGGCAGGGGGAGAACACCCAGACGCTGATCAACATGATGAAGTTCTACGCGGCCCTCGCCGGCGACGGGGTGACCCCGGTCCCGCACATCGTCGAGGCGGATTCCGCGCCGGTCTTCAGGCTGGGTCTCGAGCCCGAGCAGCTCTACGGCCTGCGCCACGCCCTCATCCAGGTGGTCGAGCGCGGGACGGCGGCCCGAAGCCGGCTCAAGGAGTTCACGGTGGCGGGGAAGACGGGCACGGCCCAGAACCCTCACGGGAAGGACCATGGATGGTTCATCGGATTCGCTCCGGCCGAAAGCCCGGAGATCATCGTCGGGGCCATCTTCGAGTTCGGGGGACACGGATCCGAGGTCGCGCCGTACGTGGTCCGGACCATTCGCCGCTATCTGCTGGGGCCCGATAGCGCGGCCCAGGGGCCGGTCGTGGTCCGGACGGTCGAGGATACGGCGCCGCGTGACGTCGCGCTGCCGCCCCGGCCCGGTGCGCCCGATAGCCTGGAGGCGCCGAGGGAGCGGTGAGCCTGCGACGCCTGGAGCTGGACCGACCGCTGGTGACGACCGTGGCGGCTCTCGCCGCCTTCGGCCTGCTCGTGCTCTACTCGGCGGGACAGACTGACGTTCCCATCCTTGCAGCCCAGGGAGCCTGGAAGCGCCAGCTGGTCTGGCTCGCCGCGGGCATCGGGGTGGCCGTGGTCGCGTTCCGGATGTCGCCGCGGTTCCTCGAGTGGGCTGCCCTCCCCCTCTACGGGCTTGCCCTGCTGCTACTTGGCCTGACTTTGCTGATTGGCCGCGGCGGCGGCACGGCGGCCGGCACCAAGAGCTGGATCTACATCGGGGGGCACGCGGTCGGGCAGCCGGCCGAGGTCGCCAAGCTGGCCGTGATTCTGATGCTCGCACGCTACCTCTCCGGCCGCCGCGCCGCGCCGGCCTCGCTCCGCGAGATGGTCCCAGCCTGCCTCCTGGCAGGAGCCCCCGCGCTCCTGGTGCTCGCTCAGCCCGACCTGGGAAGCGCCCTGGTGTTCGTGGGCATCCTCTTCGCCATGCTGTTCTGGGCCGGGGTGGAACTCAAGCTGCTCGTGCTCCTGGCGTCGCCCGCGGCGAGCCTGCTGCTGGCCTTCAGCACCTGGACCTGGCTAGGGTGGCTGGTCCTGCTGGCCGTCATGCTCTACCTCTGGCGTCCGTTCCTGTGGGAGGGAGTGACGGTTGCGGTGCTCAATTTCCTCATGGGGTTCATCGCCCTCCCGGTCTGGCGCAAGCTGGAGCCCTACCAGCAGAATCGCCTCCTCACCTTCCTTAACCCCGAAGTGGACCCGCAACGCGCCGGCTACCACGCCATCCAGTCCCGGGTCGCCATCGGGTCCGGCGGCTGGTTCGGCAACGGGTATCTTCACGGGCCACAAAAGCGGCTGGCCTTCCTTCCGGAACAGCACACCGACTTCATCTTTGCGGTCCTCGGCGAGGAACTGGGGTTCCTGGGGGTACTGGCGGCGCTGGCACTCTTTCTGGCGCTGTTCTTGACGCTGGTCCGGATCGCCCGGCGTGCCAGCGACCCGTTCGCCAGCCTGATGGTCTTCGGCCTGCTCGGCTTCCTCTTCACCCATGTGTTCGAGAACGTGGGAATGACGGTCAATCTCATGCCCATCACGGGGATACCGCTGCCGTTTTTCTCCTATGGCGGTTCGTTCCTGCTGGTGACGGCGGCGGCCGTGGGGCTGGTCCTGCGGGTGGCCTGGGACTCGCGGTCCCCGGGCCATGTCGAGTATTGACAATCACTTACGAGGACGGCCCTAGCGGAACTGGAGTCGGAACCCCAAATTAGTTGGCTATGGCGATAGCCTCCGGTGGTCCCACCCCACTTTCCCGAAGCAGCTATGGCCGTCATGGCATGGTTTAAGAAGGAGCGGAAGCCCCGCCCATCCATTCGGGAGCGGCGGGAGATCCCCGCCGATGCGTGGGAGAAGTGCGATGTCTGCGGGCACATTGACATCCGCGACCGGTTCGAGCGGGGTTTCAACGTCTGCCCGGAGTGCGGGCATCACCGCCGGCTGTCGGCCGAGGAGTACATCGAGCTGCTGACCGACGAGGGGAGCTGGCGCGAGCTGTATGCCAACCTCCGGTCCACCGACGTGCTGGGCTTCGAGAGCTACACGGAGCGGCTGGCCGCCGCGGAGAAGAAGGCGGGGAAGTCGGATGCGCTCTTTGCGGGGGTGGCGAGGTTGGAGGGGATGCCGATCCATCTGGGGGTGATGAACTTCGCCTTCATGGGAGGGTCAATGGGGTCAGTGGTGGGCGAGAAGATTGCGCGGCTCGCCCGCCGGTCGGCGGAAAAGCGAATTCCGCTCCTCCTCGTCTGCACCTCGGGGGGAGCGCGAATGCAGGAAGGCGTATTCTCCCTGATGCAGATGGCCAAGACCTCCGCCGCCATCGCGCAGCTCCATCAGCTCTCGGTTCCCTACATTTCCATTCTCACCAATCCCACCACCGGCGGCGTTTCCGCCTCGTTCGCCATGCAGGGCGACGTGATCCTGGCCGAGCCCGGCGCGGTCATCGGATTTGCGGGGCAGCGGGTCATCAAGCAGACGATCGGGCAGGACCTCCCCGAGGGGTTCCAGACGGCCGAGTTCCTGCTGGAGAAGGGGCAGATTGACGACGTGGTCCCCCGGGCCTCGCTCCGGGACACGACGGCACGCCTGCTTCGCCACATGGGCGGGCGGCGGGCAGCGGACGAGGTGCTGGAATAGCTGCTGGCGGCGAGCAGTGCTTGAGGAGCTGCTCCTGCCGAGCTTCAGGATCCTCGAACCTGTCCGTTCTTCGATTTCTGGCCGGGACCACGGCGATCCGTTCGACCTCCCAGGGTGACCGGCAGGAGGTAGTGAATCGGGTGCCGGTAGAACACCGGCTCGAACGCCGCGCCGGCGGCGTCGGCCATGAAGGCCCGCTTGAGCTCGTCGGGCATGCGCCGGTCAATCTCGGCCGCGACCCGGCGGGCTTCCGCGATCCGCCCCCTGAGTTTTCCCCGGGCGACCTCCTCGCAGGCACCGAAGAGAACCCACCAGAAATATCCCGGCGCCGCCTCGTGCTCGATGACGTCGAAGGGGAACAGCCGGCAGAGTAGCGGGCGGCTGTCATAGTGGGCGCACCCCCGGTCGGAGCCCGAGTAAAACGGGCAACGGCACCCCTGGCGGTTCATCCGGGTGGCGGCTCCCTTACCATACAGCCGGAGGCCGAGCTGCTCCGCGGCGGTTTGCTCGCGGGGCGTGAGGTAGACGGGGCTCCGCTCACAGCGCTCGCAGGTGGGACACAAGGTGAAGCCGGTGGTGAGCTCCCGAAAGCCGGGGATGGCATCGAGCTCGGCCGCGAAGGGGTCCGGCAGAAAGGTGTAGCGCCCCATGGCGAAGCCCAAATTACTGGATTCGGAGCGCACCGGTACCGGTGGCGTGGGCCGGCTCGGCTATCAGGAGGCCCTGGACTTTCTCTTTCCCCGAACCACCACGATCAAGTTCGGCCTGGAGGTGACCCGGGCGCTGCTTCGCGCGGTAGGGAATCCGGAGCGCGTGTACCCCACGATTCACGTGGGAGGGACCAACGGGAAGGGAAGCGTCTGTACCCTGGTGGCGGAGGCCTTGAGAGAAAAGGGACTGCGGGTAGGTCTGTACACCTCCCCCCACCTGGTCTCCTTCCGGGAGCGGATCCAGGTGGACGGCGTTCCGATCTCGGAGGCGGCGGTCGCGGCGTGGACCGAGCGGCTGGCTTCGCTGATCCGGAAGCTCGGGGCCACGTTCTTCGAGGCCACGACGACCATCGCGCTCGCCGACTTCGCCGCCCGGGGGGTGGACATCGCGGTGGGCGAGGTGGGGCTCGGGGGGCGGCTGGATAGCACCAATGTGCTGACCCCGCTGGTGAGCGCTGTGACAAAGATCGAACGGGATCACATGAAGTACCTGGGGTCCACCCTGGAGCAGATCGCGATGGAGAAGGCCGGCATTGCCAAACCCGGGGTCCCGTTCGTGATCGGGGAGACACGCCCGCGGCTGGTGGCGGTGATGCGGGAGGCGGCCCGGAAAGCGAGGGCAACGACCGGAGGTGACCAGGAGCAAGGGGCAGGGGTGGGGGCGGGGGC